>NZ_JASJFG010000639.1:0-5058 GCF_030065375.1 Microcystis sp. M49636_WE2
GTCGGATCATTATCGATCACTTCTGCCACAGAATTAATCAATTTAATGATTAATTTCGCCATAAAATAACCCGGGGCTGCCTTACCACCAAAAATAAAGGTACGGGGGGTAATATCGAGATTGGGATTATTTTTGAGGCGATGATAGAGAGTAACGATATGTAAAACGTTGAGATGTTGCCGTTTATATTCATGAATGCGTTTTACCTGCACATCAAAGAGGGTACTAGGATCAACTTTAATGCCGACTTTTTTATCGATATAATTGGCTAAATCTGCCTTAATATCGTATTTAATTCGTCGCCAAGAGTCCCGAAATCCCCCATCATTCACATAGTTCTCTAAACCGCGTAAATCCTCCAGATGTTTAATCCAATTTTCGCCGATTTTTTCGGTAATCGCAAAAGTTAAGCGGGGATTACTAGAAACTATCCAGCGCCGGGGAGTAACTCCATTGGTTTTGTTGCTAAACTTTTCGGGAAAGAGTTCATAGAAGTCGCGCAGAACATCTTTTTTAAGTAATTCTGTATGGAGGGCTGCCACCCCATTAATTGCCTGGGAACCCACACAGGCGAGGTGAGCCATACGGACGTATTTTTCGCCGCTTTCATCGATTATAGACAAACGGGACATTTTGCCGTCATCATGGGGATAAATAATGCGAATTTTATCCAAGAAACGATAGTTAATTTCGTAGATAATTTCCATTAATCGGGGGAAAAGACGACCAAAAATACTCAAAGGCCATTTTTCTAAAGCTTCTGGCAAAAGAGTATGATTAGTATAGGCGAAGGTATTTTGAGTAATAAACCAAGCTTTATCCCAATCGAAATGATGCACATCAATTAACAAGCGCATTAACTCAGCTACCCCGACGGAAGGGTGAGTATCATTCAATTGTACTGACCATTTTTGATGAAAATTATCGAGACTGGGGTTCTCATGTAAGTGAATACGAATCATATCCTGTAGGGAACAGGAAACAAAGAAATATTGCTGTTCTAAACGCAGTTCTTTGCCTTGAATTGGTTCATCGTTAGGATAGAGAACTTTACTGATATTTTCCGAGTGAACTTTATTATCCACCGCACCATAATAATCGCCACGATTAAAGCGACCAAAATCAAAAGATTCACAAGCTTCTGATTTCCAGAGACGCATGGTATTAGCGGTGTTAACTCGATAGCCGAGAATTGGGGTATCGTAGGGAATTCCTTTGACTACATAATCGGGAATCCAACGACTGCGATAATTACCATTTTCGTCGGTATAGGATTCGGTATAACCGCCAAATTTTACCTCTACCGATGATTCTGGTCGGGCAATTTCCCAGGGATTTCCATACTGTAACCACTTATCGGTTATTTCCACCTGCCAACCGTCGTGAATTTCTTGATCAAAGATACCAAATTCGTAGCGAATACCGTAACCAATAGCTGGAATTTCTAGGGTAGAAAGGGAATCGAGATAACAGGCAGCTAAACGACCTAAACCACCATTTCCTAACCCTGGTTCTTCTTCCTGGGCAATTAATTCTTCTAGTTTTAATCCCGATTCGCTGACAGCTTTCTGAACCTGTTCGTAGATACCGAGATTAATTAAATTATTAGCTAAATGGGGACCGACTAAAAATTCGGCCGAGAGATAACAAACGGTTCTGACATCTTTTTTTAGATAGGTTTGTTGGGTGGTTAACCAACGCTGCAATAAACGATCGCGTATGGTATAGGCCAGGGCCATGTAAAGATCGTTTTTGCTGGCTAATTCCGGTAATTTACCTTGAATATAGAGTAAATTATCCCTTAAAGCCCGTCGGATAGTTTCTGTGTCTAATCCTGTTCTGTCGTCTTCGATGATAATCGGACAAACAAAAGTTGACTCTGGAGATGGATCCATAGGAGTTTTTTTACTGAAGATTGGCTGCTCTTAGTTTAAGATAACCAGACCCAAAATTATATCAAGAAAAGCTTAAATCTTGACTAAGATTAAGGTATAGTAATGACAGAGTTAAAGTGATTAAATTTCAATTACCGACAGAAAGTGAAGACAGGGGAAAGTTTGAACAATGGGTGCTTTTGTGACGGGTGGAACGGGTTTGAGCGGGGCGATAATCTTGGGAAAATCGCCCTCTATACCCCTTGATGGCGTGAAAATGTCAAAACAGTCCATTTACTAAGATTCCTCGAAGGCAGTTGGTTTCAAACCAGTGGAGATATTACTTATTAAGACTGAGTAGGAAAGGAAAAAGATGGTCTCAACTGTGCTGAGATGCTTAAGTAGTTAGGTGTTAAAAGTTGTCAGACACCCCCCTTATCAAGGTAGTAGGGTTGATTCATGAATCAACCCCATGAATCAACCCTAGGGGCAGGGGGGATCAGACGCAAAATCTATTTAATAACTCATCTAGGAAAACCTGTTCTTGCTAAAATAACTCCAATTTTAAGTGCCATCATCCCCCCAAGAACACTGCCCAACCAGTAAATTAAACCGAAAGTTAAGTTTCCCTGCTCTAAAAACTTGTTGACCTCTAAACTATAGGTGGAAAAAGTTGTATAGGAACCACAAAAACCCGTGGCAATCATCAATCCTAATTCTGGGGCAATTATGCGAATATTTTCCCTAATCATAGTAAAAATATAGGCAATAATTAAACAGCCAGAAAGATTAACAAAAAATGTCCCCAAAAATTGCCATTCTTGACCGAAAAGACTTTCAACTAATTTTGCAATATAAAAACGACTCAAAGCCCCAAAAATAGCCCCAATCGCCACGGATAAACTATAACGTCCCCTGAAAAAATTCATGCTGTCTCTCCTGCCCTTCAATAGTCAATAAATTGGAGAATTAAGTAGCTGGTTATAATTAAATTAAAAATGGATTTTAGGTTCGATCCCCCCTGCCCCCCTTAATAAGGGGGGTGCCGATAGGCGGGGGGATCCCCCCTGAGTCCCCCCTTAATAAGGGGGGCATCTGATAGTTTTTAACGCCTACCTACTTAACCTAGAAAAACTTCGGCAATAGCTGCCCCAATTCTCACGGCAATCAATCCGAAAATGATACTAGCAACGGCAAAAAAAAGACTGAGAAAATTTTGTTGATTGCGCCAGAGTATCAGGGTATCTAAACTATAGGTAGAAAAGGTGGTATAAGCTCCTAAAAATCCCGTTCTAACCATTAAATCTAGTTGGTGGGAATAAAAGGAAAAACTGGGTAAAATAGCCAAAAAGAAACCGATAGCTAGACAGCCAGTTAAATTAATAATAAAGGTTCCAGATGGAAAGCGCAAGCCGAATTTTGCTTTTGTCCATTCGGTAATGTGATAACGAGATAACGCCCCCGGAACCGCTCCTGCTACAATTGCGAAAACATCGTTCAAATCTGACATTGTCTCTAATTTTTTTGCTATCTTTGCCTAGGCTCTATGATAATTGATGCGGTTATCGATCGCATGACCCATATTTTCAGGGGTGTTATTGTCGAGGACAACCCTCTGATTTTAAAATAGAGGTATGAAAATTCAACCGCGTAAACGTTTTGGACAACATTGGTTAAAAGATGAATCGATACTCGATCGCATCATCGGCGCTGCTAATTTACAATCAGAGGATCGGGTATTAGAAATCGGCCCTGGTACAGGCATTTTAACCCGTCGTCTTCTCGATGGCGCTCAATTGGTTGTCGCTGTAGAAATTGATCGAGATCTATGGACAATTTTAAATAAAAAATTTGGCCAACAAGATAACTTTCATCTCATCCCGGGCGACTTTCTTAGCCTTAAACTGGAGCAACTGCCGCCGGTTAATAAAGTAGTGGCTAATATTCCCTATAATATCACCGGTCCGATCCTCGAAAAGCTGCTCGGTTCGATCGCCCATCCCTTCACCCCCCCTTATCAGAGTATTACCCTCTTAGTACAAAAAGAAGTCGCCGAAAGATTAGTCGCTGTCCCCTCCACCAAAGCTTACAGCGCTCTCAGCGTCCGCATTCAATACCTTGCCGATTGTCAATGGATTTGTGACGTACCCCGGCGGGCCTTTTCCCCCTCTCCCCGGGTAGATTCGGCGGTAATTCAGCTTTTACCCCGTGTTTTGCCGAATAATGTCAGTAATCCAGCCTTTTTATCCACTTTAATTAGCTGGGGTTTTGCCAACCGGCGCAAAATGTTACGCAATAATCTAAAAAATTGTCTAGATAGCGATCGATTAAGCCAAATCCTGACACAATTAGAAATTAATCCCCTCGCTCGCGCCGAAGATCTCAGTTTATCGCAATGGATTGACTTGGCGGAAAAATTAGGTCAATTGCCAAAATTTTAGATTTTTTTTCTTGACAAATGCACAGTTATACCCTTCTAGCCCCCGCTAAAATTAACTTATATCTAGAAATCGTTGGCGATCGCCCTGATGGTTTCCACGAGTTAGTCATGGTGATGCAGACGGTGGGATTATGCGATCGCATCACTCTCCGGCCGAACGGATTGCAGGAATTCCGCCTCTTTTGCTCTCATCCCCTCGTCCCCCAAGATAGCAGTAATCTCGCCCATCGCGCCGCCACTTTGATGGCGAGGGAATTCCCCCGCATCTTTGCCAATTACGGCGGCATCGATATCACCATCGAGAAATATATTCCCGTGGCTGCTGGTTTAGCGGGGGGTTCCACCAACGCGGCGGCGGTGTTAGTTGGCATCGATTTAATCTGGGAATTAGGCTTAACCCGTCCGGAATTAGAAACTTTAGCGGCAAGATTGGGGTCCGATACTTCCTTTTGTGTGACAGGAGGAACGGTTATCTGTACGGGAAGGGGAGAAATTCTCGATCCGATCGCTCCTCTGACCGGATTATGGGTGATTTTAGCCAAATACGACCATTTATCCGTTTCTACACCCTGGGCCTACCAAAGCTATCGGCAAAAATTTCAGGATACCTATCTGTCTTCTCCAGAGGACTTTCATCACCGCCGTCAGCAGGTGAGTTCCGGGGCTTTGGTACAAGCGATCGCCCATAAACAACCGGCCGCTATCGGCAAATTTATCCACAATGACCTCGAAAAGGTGGTTTTA
>NZ_JASJFG010000480.1:0-1353 GCF_030065375.1 Microcystis sp. M49636_WE2
AGCGATTGTCTAGGCACTCTCTTACTCGCTTAAAAGGAAGTTCTAAGTGAGCCTTCCAAAGAGTAAAAAGGGAGGATTGAACGCCAATTCCAGAGAATAATTTACCCGGGTTAATACCAATGGCAATCGGTTGGGTTTTGCTATCAGAAGGTTCAGTGGTTAGCTGGACATAGAAAATATCTAAGTCGTTGAATTTACCGATAGCTTTTCCTTGCTTAATCCACCGCCTGGCCCGACTGGGTTTGGTGGGCATTAACGACTTTCCGTCTTTTGAGATAACAGGAACTCTTGCCATGGAGATAATCCTTAAGAGTGAAGTTAAAGTACCTTTCCGCAACACAATCAAGATGTCTTGTCTAACAACGCCTTACCAATAGAGCTTAGAGGGAATCCGAACTAGGGAAGTATTCGGAGGTCTGGGCCAGATTGTGTCTCGATGCGGTAGTCTCTACTTGCGTCGCCTAAATTGGTTTAGGCAAGCCCCGTCCCTTTTAGGGCGGGGTTAGTGACGAATCAAATTATCTCAAACCCAGTCAACGCTTCGACATTTTGTCGGAAAGCGATTAAGGCATGATTAGCTTGATACTCGACGAGACCAGAGAAGATCGCCTCCGAGACTTCCTGCGAGACAACGGTTTTGATCTCAATATTGGTGTTATAACCGACCATATCTCCCTGGCGGTTGCCGTGGCGACCTGCGCCCTGGGCTTGCGAGAGGGTATAGCCAGTTACGCCTAACTCTTGCAGCAGCTTGATCATGCGGTCTTGCAAGACGGTTTCACCAATGATGACAACCAGTACAGCCGGTTTAATGGGTAGGGATGAGGATGACATGGGCAACTCCTAAAATGGGTTTTTCAAAGACAATGTTATTGACATGCTCACCACGCCACTTTTTTAGGATGGTCGCGTCAATGGGGTTGACGCAGATAGCGAAAAACGCTTAATTGCTTAAGTCTGACACTTTCGACCCGTCCGTTTTGAGTGTCCGAATGCCGGACGGCCACTTTGAACAAGTCGAAAAAATCTCATGTTCAACCTTATTTCCTAGAAAGTTTTACTCGTTCAAGGCCGAATTTGAATTCTTTTCTGAACGAAACCCCCTACTATCTGTGGTCAGGGTTCAGTTTTTAGCTTGGTTATCGCTTTTTCCATTGTAGCTTAAAGCCGTCCTCAAAGGACGGGGTTTTCAACCCAAATTTTCGATAATAGAATAGTTACTAATTCTGTACGCAAATATTGCATCTAGAATTAGCTTTGTACGCTTTGACCCGTACTGGGTTAACTACGAACCTCTCTATCGGATTCCCGCTAAAGGCGGCCTCTCCGACTACCTTTCTTCCAATATTTAAG
>NZ_JASJFG010000472.1:0-2652 GCF_030065375.1 Microcystis sp. M49636_WE2
TCCAGACCTAAACGCTTTAGAAAAATTGCGTCAAGGTCTTCCTATTCAGGATTATCGCACTCGACCAGCAATAGTTAATTTACTAGATTTTGAACCAGATTTACCCCCCAGAGAGCCACCGATTCGTTATCGAAAATCTGTTCCCACCGCTTGGTTAGAAATTACCTTAACTGAGGGAAGAAATCGTCAGGTAAGAAGGATGACGGCTGCCGTTGGTTATCCCACTTTAAGATTAATTAGAACAGCCATTACTATTGACAAAAACAATAAATTATGCTTAACAGGATTACAACCCGGTCAATGGCGAGAAGTGACTGAAAAAGAGAGAAAAGCCTTAGAAAGGTTATAATTTTTGTAAGTAACCTTGATAACCAAAGTTGAATGTATAGTTTGGGACTTGATCAAATTACCCACAATTATCTATAATCGTGAATATTAAACCGAAAGACAAACATGAAAGTTAAAATTAAAAATCTTGGCATTTTAAAACAGGCAGAATTCAGTCTAGGCGACTTCACAATTATCTGTGGTGGTAATAATACAGGTAAAACTTATGCTACCTACGCTTTATTCGGTTTTTTATACACTTGGCGAAGACTATTAACTTGGCCAACATTTGGACTCAAAGAAAAAATTAATCAACTACTTTCTGATGGTGTAATTAGTCTCGATCTACAGGAGTATGTTCAACAGTGTGAAAGTATTCTTACTACAGGTTGTCAAAGATATGTTCAACAAATACCTGAAGTTTTTGCTGCCAACGAGGAGAGGTTTAAAAATGTTAATTTTCAGATAGAATTAAATTTTGACAATATTCAATTTCAAAATAAGTATGAAAGGAAAATTAGTACAGCAACATGGGAAATTATCTCGATTAGCAAACCTGAAAATGACCCTTATTTATCCATCACATTATTAACAGAAACAGAAAAAATAAATCTGCCAGTGCATTTTCTTGAGGATATCATTTACGACAGCATCCAAGATATAATTTTCTCTCAGTTTTTTCCCAGGCCATTTATTGCCAGTGCAGAAAGAACAGGAGCGGCAATTTTTCGCAAAGAGTTAAATTTTGCTCGTAATCGTTTACTGGAAGAAATTAGTAAAAATAGCAATTTTAATCCTAGAGAACTGTTATTTAATGTTTCTCAGGATTATGCGCTACCAGTCAAAAAAAATGTAGATTTTACTAGACAAATAGAAACAATTGTCAAAAAAACTAGCTTTATTGCCGAAAATCATCCCAGTATTTTAGAAGATTTTGCCGATATTATTGGTGGTCAATATATGATTACTAGCAATGATGAACTTTATTACATTCCTAAAGGAAAAAAACTTAGACTATCGATGGATGAAAGTTCTAGTGCTGTACGTTCTCTTTTAGACATTGGCTTTTATTTAAGACACGAAGCTCGCATCGGAGATTTGTTAATGGTAGATGAACCTGAATTACATCTCCATCCAGAAAATCAACGCCGTATCGCTAAACTTTTCGCTCGACTGATTAACATTGGTATTAAAGTTTTTATCACTACTCACAGTGATTATATTATCAAAGAAATAAACACATTAATTATGCTCAACCATGATCAACCACACCTGAAACAAATTGCCGCAGAAGAAGGCTATAGACAAGAGGAATTATTATCGGCCGATCAAGTTAAAGTCTATATTGCTGAACAAGCTTTAGAGATGTTAAAAGGAAAAAAAAGAAAGACCAAATTTAACACTTTAACTCCCGCTAAAATTGATCCAGAAATGGGTATCGAAGCGCGTAGTTTTGATACTACTATCGAAAAGATGAATCGCATTCAAGCGGCTATTATTTGGGGTGAGGAGTAATGTCTGATATTGCTATGCTCAAAGAAATGATTAAGGATTGTGCGATAGTAGATTTGGAATATCAAAAAGAGTACAAACGAGATATTTATTTACTGAAACTGACAGAAACTCAAGATAACTATTCGTTTGTGGTTAATGGAATGCCGAAACCCGATGAGGTTATTGTGATCAATCTAGATGAGTTTTTTGATGTCCGCAAAATTTTTACTGGTAATAAAGGTGAGTGTAAGCGTGCAGATTTTATAATTATCGCTAATACCACTTCTGAAAAAGTTATCCTTTGTCTGGAAATGAAGAAAAGCAGAGATGATAATTCATCGATAATTAAACAATTAAAAGGAGCCAAATGCTTTGTCTCCTATTGTCGTGAAATCGGACGCTTATTTTGGAATCAACCCGATTTTCTTCAGGACTATCAATATCGCTTTGTTAGTATTAAAAATATCAGTATCTCTAAAACAACCACGAGCAGCCGTAAACCTTCTCAAAAAAGTGAGATTCACGATCAACCAGAAAAAATGTTAAAAATTTCCGCTCAAGCGAAGGACTTTCAAGAATTAATTTAGTCCTATAGCTTCTCATTATGACCGATTTAATCTTGATCGAATAACGATCTTTTGCCGAGAGTGCCGAAAGAGCCTTATCGATGCTCATTTTTAAAAACTTCAAACACCTGCCGGCTGAAATATTTTAACTTATCAGCCACCTTAGGAGAAGGTTGATAATTGCCGACTAATTGCCAATTTTCCACCGTAGATAGTCGCCAAGCGGTTCCTTGATGGTTAAAAGCCTGCATTTCTAAGCCAATCA
>NZ_JASJFG010000428.1:0-4108 GCF_030065375.1 Microcystis sp. M49636_WE2
AGCTATGGAGGGCTGTTTTAGTCCCTTTAGGTATTCTAGATGTGAGGGGAGAACGCCTGTCTATTTAGGGTCTGCTGAAAAAGTTATTCGTGGGGGTAGGGTGTGGGGTGTAGGGTGTAGGGTGTGGGGTTTTAGCGATTTTCAGGTGGTCAACTACCTAATTTTCAGGGAAAAAGTCCAGGAATTTTCCCCCCGATCACTCCAATGGTAGGCACTTTTTGAGGGAAAAAAAGTCTAAAAGCCTTATCCAACAAGGTTTTTAGATTTATTCAGCAAACCCTAAATAGTAAACTCAAAATCTTGAAAATATTATCCTGTAAATATCGGAATTGTCCTCTAAGATATAGTTTAATAGTTAACTTGTTGTCGGCTATTTATAACTGTGATTTAGGGATAGGTATAGCAACTTCTTAAAAGTTGTCAAACATTAATCTACAAGGAGAATTTATTCTCAATTATGAAAATTTAGATAGTTTTTGCCGCTTAAATAAAGAGGTTTTGATAACCAAATTAAGGCATATCTAAAGAGTTTTAAGTTAAAAGTAAAACTTCAGGTTTTTATTCATAACAAATCTACTAATTAACTAATTTTTTTGGGAAAATTAGTTAACCCGCCATTATAACATATAATTAATTTGCAAGAGTTCTAGTCACTGATAATTGCTGATTGTCGGTATTTCTGCAAATGTGAGATGCAGCCTGGGGAAATCTTTACCTAATCAGATTTTCACCCATCGGGATATACTTGATTGCTATAAAAGATGATAAAGTCCTAAAAAGTAGTAACTTTTTCTGGCAATTTGCCCTGTAGTTAAAACGAACAAAAGAGAGAAGTAAATTCTCTCTTTTGCTCATGAAAATTATGCCAATTTTTCGATAACCGAGGGGAAGTTATTCTATTTGTAATTGGCTCTCGTGTCTTTAACCGCTGCCCAAAAAAATAGGGCTGTTAGTGGCACACTTGCCGCTAGAATTAAGCCAGTGGTGGCATTGCCTAAATCCGGTTCTCCCGAACTAATTTCAAAGACACAACCCACACCAGCGATCGCTGCAATACAGGATAATAACAATAAAACGCCGCTTTTCGGGGTCATCTTCACTCCTCACCTAAATTAACTAATGCCTTTATTTTGTCACTTTCTCGACCGGTTTCACCGCTTGCACGGAAAAACCGTGTTTTTTTAATTCTTCATTGAGTGCCAAATCGTTATCTACTCTATCCACGAACATGACACCATTAAGATGGTCCATTTCGTGTTGAATTACCCGCGCTAGTAAACCGTTAGCTTGCAGTTTTCGCGGTTTCCCCTGTTCATCTTTATAACTCACTTCGAGCGCTTGGGGACGGATGACATCTAAAAACACATCGGGAATACTCAAACAACCCTCTTCCGCTTTGCACAATTCCGGACTATAACCGATAATTTGGGGATTAATCAGAATTAGGGGCGGATTTTCTGGTTTATCGGGTTCACAATCGATGACAATCAATTGTTTATTGACTGCCACTTGCGGAGCCGCTAACCCGATACCATTGGAACTATACATAGTTTGCAGCATTTCTCTGGCTAATTGGCGAATGCTGTCATCGACTTTAGCAATCCGCTTGGCCGGTTGACGCAAGACTCGATCGCCGAGATAATGCAGTTCTAAAGGGGGTTTTTCTAATTTGCGTTTTTCTACGGTAATAGTGGCGCTCATAAACTTAATTATCGATGGGATGCACAATTTTGATCTTAGTCACTGGCTCTGGGGCATTTCTCAGGAAAAGGGAGAAAAAAGCCCAGACTCTTCATAAAATTTTACACCGATCACAGACAGTTCGTCCATATCAGGGGGTGGGAATTATGAATTATGAATTATGAATTAGGAAATGGGGGAGTGGGGAAGTGGGGGAGTGGGGAGATTTTTCAGTTATCAGTAAGCAGTAATCAGTAATCAGTGGGGGAGTGGGGAGAGGGGAGAAAAAGCTGATTGTAACCAGCTACTTATTAGTAATTGGTATTCCTAACCATTGGCTCAATTCCGCTGCTAACCATTCAATTTCGGGTTGACTCAGATATTCTTTTGTTTTACTGCTAATAGTATATTCTTTAGTCCCCGCCCAAATAGTTAAAGCCATCGGTACATAAACTCGATCACCATCACCATCTTTGCTATGATAACTATCAGCTTTGACCAGTTTATTAATATGTTGTCTTGCCATTTTCTTTTTGCCCGGAAGTGTCAAACCCCAAATTCGCTGAATGGCCACAATTTCTTCCCTATCAATAGTGATAATTTCCTCCCCTTTGAGACAATAAATAATCTGGTAAAGCATTCCTAAACCCACAAACCAAAAAGGCAAGGAAAAGAGCAGAAAAAACCAACTCATCCACAGAGGAATAGAAATTGCTCCTCCTGTCCATACTAATAAAAAAGCGTTCCAACCGATGGCAAAAGCTCCAAGAAAAATTAATTTAGGGGTAAAACCTTCGGGAGGTAAAGATATTTTAATTTTCTCCTCGCTTTTTTGCAACTGTACCCGACTCCCTGCGGGTTTTTCAAGGTTCGAGGAAGTTAATTGCATTTCGTGGAGAGTATTTAAAGCTTGATTTGCTGCCTGTGCTGAAACAAACCTTTTTTCGAGACTAGGTTCAATTAACTGCCCTAACCAATGAACAAAAGCAGGGCTTAAATTAGCTAAATTATTTAATTGAATTTTGCCATCTTTTTGGGGTAAATCGGCGGGATGAATGCCTGTAGCTAGATAGATTAAAGTGGCTCCTAAACTGTATAAATCAGAAGCGGCAACGGTGCGACCACCAAATTGTTCGGGGGGCATATAACCGTAGGTTCCGACAATAGTTAAAGTGGCCTGTTCCTGTTGAGCAACACTCTGGACAGAACCAAAATCAATTAAATAAACATTACCGATACTATGACCCGATCGATCTTTTAGTAAAATATTACTAGGTTTCAAATCTCGATGGATAATTGGCGGGTTAAGTCCATGGAGATAAATTAAAATACCTAGGATAGATTTAGCTAATTCTTGTAGGTCTGCTTCACTAAATTTGCGACCAGTTTCTATCTGTTCCTTGAGAGATTTAGCCTCGATATAACTCTGAACAAGGGCAAAACCTTGATAGGTATCGGTGCGAACTTCAAAATAGTCGATATATTCAGGAATCGAGCGACAATCTAGATGTTTAAGAGTTTCTGCTTCCCGTTCAAAAAGTTTTAAATCTGTCCATTCAAAATCGGGACTGAAGATTAATAATTTGACGACAACAGTAGCGCCCGTTTTTAAATCTTGGGACAGAAACGTGCGTCTTCCGGTTTGTTTACCTAACTGACTTTGAATTTGGTATCGATCGCCTAAAATTTGCCCTGGCAGCATACAATATATTCCTAGTATAATCCTACTTCTAGGCTAATCGAGAAATTTCTCAACCGCAAGCTAAGAAAACGGAAGTTTGACCGAATCATCAAAACTTTAGCATCTCCCAGGATAACTGCGGTGAAATTCAATTATATCGCCCGTTTTTTGCTAATCTCTGGACTGAGGGATGTATTTTTTCAGGTTAAAAGAGAAAATAGGCATCAGAAAAGAAAATTGACCTCTCTCCGTCTGGGAAAATTCAGTACAAATGTTCAGGCTGTCAACTCCAGTGCTGCCATGCAGTCTGAAGGAGTAATTTAGATAGTCAACAGCTTAGGGTACAAGGGAGCAGTCAGTTTAATTCCCATCGAGGTGGAGTTTCCTGATATAGTTTTAAAAGCAGTCGGTTCAAGACAAAAAGACATGGTTACTAGGGGCGAACGAGGGGTAGAAGTGAGGAAAAACGAGAACTTTTCTCTGGCTTCCTATCTGGAGGAAAAGCGGTTGATTGTCGAGTCAGCTTTGGATAGCTCTTTAGTTATCGGCAATCCTGCCAAAATCTACGAGGCGATGCGCTATTCTCTCCTCGCCGGTGGCAAACGTCTGCGGCCGATTTTATGTCTGGCTACCTGTGAATTGATGGGGGGTTCCCTAGAGATGGCTTTACCCACCGCTTGCGCCCTAGAAATGATTCACACTATGTCATTAATTCATGACGATTTACCCGCCATGGATAACGATGAT
>NZ_JASJFG010000920.1:0-2942 GCF_030065375.1 Microcystis sp. M49636_WE2
AATTGAACATACCTTACCCCATCTGGCCGAAATTCTCCTCCATGCTGAGATTGACGATGAGGAATTCTATCGGGAAAAAGATGTAGTTTTAGAAGAATTACGGGCCTGTTATGATGATCCCGATTGGATTGCCTACCAAACCCTCTGCGGAAGTATCTATCAAAACCATCCCTACGGACGATCTATTCTAGGCGATCAACCCTGTTTAGAGCAATTAACCCCCAATCAAATGCGCTGTTTCCATCGCACTTATTATCAACCAGAAAATATGTGTGTGGCGATTATCGGGGGAATTGAACCCCAACCAGCTTTAGAAATTATCCGGCAATCTTTTCGGGAATTTCCCGTCCCCTCGGAATCCCCTGCGAATCTAGTGGCTGCCGAACCCCCCCTGATCGAAATTCGTCGTTCCCAAGTACATTTACCCCACCTAGAACATTCTCGTCTCTTGATGGGATGGACTGGACCAGGATGCGATCGCCTAGAAGATGCCTTTGGATTAGACTTGATTTCGGTAATTCTTGCCGGAGGACGCTGTTCGCGGTTAGTGCGACAGCTGCGGGAAGAAGCGCAAATCGTCCTCGATATTAACAGTAATTTTTCCCTGCAACGAGATTCCAGTCTCTTTACCATCGGTGCTTGGCTATCTAGCTCAGAAACTGAGACAATTGAAGGTATTATCTGTGAACACCTCCAATGTCTGCACGATGATCCCGTCACCCCCGCAGAATTACACCGCACTCAACAGTTATTAGCTAACGATTATATTTTCTCCACAGAAACCCCGGGCCAATTAGCGGGACTCTATGGATATTATCAAACCCTGAGAGCTGCCGACCTAGCAACGATCTATCCCCAAGTTATCCAAAGTTTTCAACCGTCAGATCTACAACGTCTGGCTCGTCAGTATCTCTCCCCGGAGCGATATGCTATTACAATAATGCAACCCTGTGAATAAACGATGTCCGCTTCCCCCATTCACCGCTTAACCTTAGAAAATGGCATCACCCTTTTAGTGGTGGAAAATACGGCCGTGGAGTTAGTTGCAGGGAGGATTTTTCTCAAAAATGCGGGTACTCGTTGGGAAAAACCCGAAAAAGCGGGTTTATTTCGTCTTTTAGCCGTGCTGCTCACCAAAGGTACAGAAAAGTTATCTTCCCTAGAAATTGCTGATCGCGTTGAGTCCACGGGGGCCGGTTTAAGTGCGGACACGGGGACTGATTATTTTGTGGTTAGTTTAAAGACCGTTACAAAGGATTTTTTAGATATATTGCGTCTAGCGGCGGAAATTATTCGTTTTCCCAGTTTTCCACCCCCAGAAATCGAATTAGAGAAAAATCTCACCCGTCAAAGCATTCGCTCTCAATTGGAACAGCCTTTTAATGTGGCTTTTAATCAATTACGCGCCGCTATGTACCCCGATCATCCCTATGGTATGTCTTTATTGGGTACGGAGGCAACGGTTTCTCAATTGCAACGGGAGGAGCTGCTGGCCTATCATAGTCGCTTTTTCCGTCCCGATAACCTGGTAATTAGTCTTTCTGGCCGTATTACCCTAGAGCAAGCAGTAAAAGCAGTGACGGAAATTTTTGGCAGTTGGTCAATTCCAGATATTCCTTTATCTAGTTTACCCCCGGCCGCTTTTGATTTTCAGCCCACCTGTTTAACTACCGTCCAAGCTAGTCAACAGGCGATCGTTATGTTAGGATACCCCGGCTCTTCTGTGCAAGAGGATGATTATGCCGTTTTAAAATTATTGAGTACCTATCTGGGGAATGGGTTATCTAGTCGTCTATTCGTGGAATTGCGAGAAAAACGGGGATTAGCCTACGATGTTTCCGCTTTTTATCCCACCCGTCTCGATTCTTCCCAATTTGTCATTTATATGGGAACTGCACCTCAAAATACAGCGATCGCCGTGTCGGGATTGCGTCAGGAAGCAGAAAGGTTATATAAAGTAACTTTGAGTGAGGGGGAGTTACAGTCAGCTAAAAATAAGTTATTGGGTCAATATGCTCTCGGTAAACAAACTAACTCCGAAATCGCTCAATTATACGGTTGGTATGAAAGCTTAGGTTTGGGGATTGAATTCGATCGCACTTTCCTGGATTCTATTAATCAGATTACTCCCGAACAAGCGCGATCGGTAGCCAGCAAATATTTTCAAAATCCTTACATTTCTTTAGTCGGCCCGGAAAATGCGATCGCTGAAATTCTCTAGTCAGAGCAAAAAGCGGCAATAAAAAACTATTGCCGCTTCTATTTCTGATTAACTCCCCGGGTGGGATTCGAACCTACGACCAATCGGTTAACAGCCGACCGCTCTACCACTGAGCTACCGAGGAAGGCTACTCACAATTAATAATTATAATCATAAGTCCCTCAATAATGCAAGTGCTTTCTGGATTTTTTCTCAAAAAAATTTCCGGTGCTGGTAGCGGTGGGCAGAGAATCAACTATTGTGGAGATAAGGACACCATTAAGTCTAGTCTATGCTTGCTCATCACCGCCGTCCCGTCTCCCTCTGTCTGCTCTCGACAGATCTACCCATCCTCTCCTCTTTAGACACTTCCGCTACCCTCTACCAAAAGGATCGCCACCGGTTTCATCTTCTCCTCAATCAACCACCAGTCGCTCTCGCAGAAATAGAGACACTTAAACCCAAAAATAATCAAAATAAATTAATTTGGCTAGAAATTTCGGCCAATCGGGTAATTATGACCATGCAGGGCCAGGGAAGATTCGCCTATCGTCATTTTTGGGAGCAAGGGGTTTTTGGTGTCAGTCGCTTCTGGTTAAATGCCGGAAGTTCTCAACCGGGTTACGCTTTTCGCCTCGGCAACTATACCCGTAGTCTCCAATTAGAGGGGGATAATTTCCCCGAATATTTGCGTCTAGAGTACGAATTATGGTCAGATAACCTGATTTTAGGTCATTATGTC
>NZ_JASJFG010000982.1:0-1751 GCF_030065375.1 Microcystis sp. M49636_WE2
CTAATAGGGAAAAACTTAAGAAACTCGTCACCGATAAAAAGAGCATTAACAACAGTTGCCCGCGAATAAATCCCAGAAAACTTTGTCGAAAAGACTTGGCAAAACGCTCCCGGTATGCTATGGGGAGAAGTTGCAAAAAACTTCGCCAGAGTTTATCACCGTCGATGAGCATATAAACACTGATCACCGCCCCGAAAACGCCAGTAAATACACTGGAAAAAACTCCCTGTACGAGCGATAAACCCGTAGCTAAACCGGTTTGTAAGCTTCCCACCATTTTATTCAAATCTAATCGATCGAGAAAGTCTTGAAAGGGTAAAAAATCTTTTTGACTCAGGGCATCGGTAAGATTGAATAGTAGTCCTCTCCCCTGATTAACCGCTTCCAATCCTATGCCTGTGACTAATCTAAATAGGAGGATAAAAGCTACTAGGGTGGTAATAGCAATGGCTAGTCCTCTCGGTAGATAACGGGATAACCAAACCACGGGATAATTTAATAGAGCGGCCAGGACTGCCGAACCGGTAAAAATAGCGATCATCCCGTAGAAATAGTTAATTAAGATAATTAGACTCCAGCCACAGCCAAATAATAATAGATAGCGTACTAGAATCGAGTTATTCAGAGTTTTCCAAAAGGAGCTAGAAGGGGGCATAAATAAAGCCAGAAATAGGATTTTAGCATTTAGAATTGTTTTAACAAAGCTTCCCGCATGACCGAGACGGGGACGGGTTGACCTAACCAGATTTCTAGTGCGATCGCTCCCTGATTAACTAACATTTCTAACCCATCAATAATTCTTATCCCTCTAGTCTGGGCTAACCGGAGAAATTTCGTCGGCCGGGGATTATAAATTAGATCGTAGGCGATCGCCGATGGGGGTAAAAGGTCTAATAATTCTAACTCAACAGGGGATTGTTCGCCCTGGGGGGACATTCCGATCGGGGTAGAATTAATCAGGAGTTCTGTGGTGGATACCAGCCCCTCTAATTCGTCCCAACTATGCACTTCTAGGAGGTCATAGAGGCTGGTATTCGCCCAACTTTCTTTAAAAGGATCTAATTTCTTTTGATTGCGTCCTACCACATGAATTTCGCCACAGCCCAACTGGGCGCAAGCCACCACCACCGCCCGGGCAGCGCCGCCATTGCCTAAAATAACTGGATTCACCCGACTCCAATCTTTGTCAAGGGATTTCAAGGGTGCGAGAAAGCCATCCACATCGGTATTCGTTCCCTGCCAACCGGTTTCCGTGCGCCAGACGGTATTAACTGCGCCCACTAGCCTGGCTTTCTCGGTAATTTGCGATAATAAGGGAATAATTGCTAATTTATGGGGAATCGTGACGCTAAAACCCTGTAGATCGATGGCGGACAAACCAGCGATCGCAGTTGCTAAATTTTCCGGGGCGATCGGTAGGGGAAGATAGACATAATTTAGCCCCAAGGCATCGATAGCGGCATTGTGCATGAGGGGAGAAAGAGTATGGCCGATGGGATCGCCGATTACGCCTAATAACTTGGTTTTTCCGTTAATAATGGTCATAAAAAAGGTGGGCTTTCCCCACCAAAGTTTAATCTCAAGGGTGGCCAATGCTCACCTTACTATACTAGGGTTTGCTGAAAAAGTTTTTCCTGGGGGCAGGGTGTAGGGTGTGGGGTGTGGGGTGTAGGGTTTTACCGATTTTGAGGGGGTCAATTACCTAATTTTCAGGGAAAAAGTCCAGGGATTTTTCCCCCGATCACTCCCAG
>NZ_JASJFG010000455.1:0-1331 GCF_030065375.1 Microcystis sp. M49636_WE2
ACTTGTAGAAGCGATCGCCCAACTTTGTTTAAGAATCTAAAGAATATTCAATGTGGTCAATTTTTAACTCTCGACCTGAACGAATATCCTCCATCGGCGATCGACAAGTTGGGCAGGAATATTGCTGGCCAATTTGGGGTTTATAATCCTTTTGGCAGCAATGACAATAAGCAATTAGGGGAATATTTTTAATCGCTAATTCCACGCCAGCCAGAAAAGTATTGGCAGTTTGAACTTCAAAGGCAAATTGTAAACTGACCGGTTCGACACAGGTAAATTCACCAACCATGAGATGAATTTTTTCAATTTTGAGCTTTTCAGGTTGACTATCATACCAATCTCGAACTGTCATAATTAACGCCTTGGTCATATCAGTTTCGTGCATAATATGCTGAAGTGGCTACTCCTTTTCTACTCTCTCTAGCTGCATTTTTTGGGCAATTTCGGTCGTTAACTCTCCTTTGTTGTTAGCGTTTAAAGAACAAATTAAAATAGTTAATCTGTCTAAATTTTCATTAGTCATCCAATCCATTAAAAATCCAAGATAATTCTGAACACTTTTTTCTGCTTGTTTGCGACTTTTCCAGACACGCGCCATTGACAAGTCATTAGTAATACCAGCAAAAGGTTCATCTGATTCATCTTGATCAAGATAGGGCAAAGCATTTTCAGCAGCAGCATAAATTTTAGGATCAGATACTAGAGTTAAAACGTAACCTAACCTTTTGTTAATAGGAGTTCCAAATCCTTTGGCCATCGGTGTTTCTTCGCGAATGTGTTACCTCTCTAATTATTGCTGCTTTTGTCCTTAAATCCAAGGTTCATCAACCTCCATATTGGCATCAGAATGAATATAATAGGGCTTTTCTTTACGGGGTAATTGACCTGAAATAACCAGATGGGCCATGGCATCACAAATAACACGGGTAGCCATCAAAGAGGTCATATCACTAATATCGTAGGGAGGGGAAACTTCCACCACTTCCATACCACAAATGGGAGCTTTTTGGATAATTTTACCCAATAAAGCTAAGGCTTCACGGGGTAATAACCCGCCCGGTTCCGGCCAACCTGTACCGGGGACAAAACCGGCATCAATGCAATCAATATCGAAACTAATCCAAACGCAATCCGTACCATCTAAAGCTCGTTCTAAGGCAAATTCGGCGGCCGCATCAATGCCTCGTTCTACAATGTCGGTGACGGTCAAAATATTAGTGGCCCGCTCGCGGCAAACTTTAACACCTTGACGGGGAACTTGCCAACCACCAATCCCTAATTGGACGAGATTTTTAGCAGGAGCATTTTTCATATTGGTGGCATGAAACCAG
>NZ_JASJFG010000916.1:0-2724 GCF_030065375.1 Microcystis sp. M49636_WE2
CCGGAGGTATCTGGTGTCACATCACGGGAACCGATTTAGTCCGCGATAAAGATGGTCAATGGTACGTTTTAGAGGATAATTTGCGGGTTCCTTCCGGTATTTCTTATGTCCTCGAAAATCGTCGGGTAATGAAAAGCACCTTCCCCGATATTTTCCAGACAATGAATGTTAAACCAGTGGATGATTATCCTTCCCATCTGTTGGAAACTCTCCTCAATTTAGCCCCAGCCCAATTACCTAATCCCACCGTGGTGGTTTTAACCCCCGGAACCTATAATTCTGCCTACTTTGAACATTCTTTTATCGCCCAACAAATGGGGGTAGAATTAGTGGAAGGGCGTGATTTAGTTGTCTTTGATGGTTATCTACAAATGAAAACCACCAAGGGATTAAGACGGGTAGATGTGGTATATCGTCGCCTCGATGATGACTTTTTAGATCCGGCGGTTTTTCGTCCCGATTCGATGTTAGGTGTACCAGGATTATTAAAAGTTTTCCAGGAAGGTCGTGTCGCTTTAGCTAATGCCCCTGGTACGGGAGTCGCCGATGATAAGGTTATTTATGCTTTTGTCCCCGATATGATTCGTTATTATCTGGGAGAAGAAGCGATTTTAAATAACGTTCCTACCTATCTTTGTTGGCGAGAAAAGGACTTAGATTATGTCTTAAATAATCTCGATAAATTAGTTGTGAAAGCCGCTAATGAATCGGGAGGTTATGGGATGTTAGTCGGTTCTCAATCCACCCCCGAACAAAGGGCAGAATTCGCCCCGCGCATTGCCGCTAATCCCCGCAATTATATCGCTCAACCGGTGTTAAGTCTTTCTAGGGTTCCCACTTTAATTGACAGGGAAATTGAAGGTCGTCATGTGGATTTACGTCCCTATATTCTCCATCGGGGTGATGAAATTTATGTGCATCCAGGAGGGTTAACTCGCGTGGCTTTGAAAAAGGGTTCTTTAGTGGTTAATTCCTCTCAAGGTGGTGGCAGTAAGGACACTTGGGTTTTAACCAAGTAATCAGGACAATAATCGAAATTTTGCTGGGTTACTAACCCACCCTACTCTTTCCTTTTTCCCAGTTAATTATGCTTAGTAGAGTTGCCGATTCAATTTATTGGTTAAATCGCTATATTGAACGGGCAGAAAATGTCGCCCGGTTTATGGATGTTAACCTTAATTTAATGTTAGATGTACCTACCAGTGTTTTGCAACAGTGGGAACCTTTAGTTTTAACCACGGGAGATTTAGAACAATTCAAGAAACGTTACGGCACAGCCACCGCAGAAAATGTGATCAATTTCTTGACATTTGACACGGAATATAGTAGTTCAATTATCTCTTGTTTGCGCTGGGCGCGAGAAAATGCTCGGTCAGTTCGCGAGATTATTTCTTCGGAAATGTGGGAACAGGTTAATGGTTTTTTCTTGATGGTAAAAGATGCTTCCTCTTACCATCCTCAAACTACTTTACCGAACTTTTTTACCCAAGTTAAATTGGCTAGTCACCGTTTTGCGGGGGTGATGGATGCAACGATGACTCATAATGAAGGTTGGCATTTTGGCGTTATGGGAAGATTACAGGAACGCGCCGATAAAACCGCCAGAATTCTTGATGTTAAATACTATTATCTCTTACCTTCCGCTCAATGGGTAGGAACTTCTCTAGACCAAATTCAATGGATTGCTTTACTGCGGTCGGTGAGTGCCTACGAAATGTATCGTAAATGTCAACGACGGATTACTCCTAGTGACGTGGCCGAATTTTTAATTCTTAATCGAGAATTTCCTCGTTCAATTCACTTTTGTCTGCGGGAATTAGACCACTGTTTGCATCAAGTTACAGGGACTCCTATAGGAACTTGGGGCAATTCGGTAGAAAGAAGTTTAGGGCGACTTTGTGCGGAAATGAGTTATCTAACCATCGAGGATATTATTGAAATGGGATTGCATGAATTCCTCGACCATATTCAAAAAAGAGTTAATGATGTGGGAATAAAAATGACAGAAACTTTCTTTGTTTTTAATCCCGAACTTGCCTCACCTCTGGCAGTAAATAACTTTCAATATCAATCCCAATTAACAACTTAATGCGTTATCACATTCGGCATCAAACTAATTATTTGTATAATCAACCCGTGATTTTATCGCCTCATCTGCTGCGCTTGCGGCCAAAATCCGATGGTGGGCAAACTTTACGAGAGTTCACGCTCAAAATTAACCCAGAACCTTTAACGATAACTAATATTATCGACCTCGATGGCAATTCTTGTTTACAAATTTGGTTTAATCAACCGACGGAAGAATTATTGATTGATGTGGTCAGTGAAGTGGAAACCCATGGGGTTAATCCTTTTCAGTATTTGTTGGAACCTTGGGCGACCTGTTTACCCTTTGATTATCCCATTTCCCTCCACAGCCAATTACAACCCTACAGACAATTTTATGGGTTAGCTAATGACCCTGATGTGGCAGCATTAGCCCAAGAAATTATGCAGGAAACCGAAGGACAGGTGCTATCTTTCTTGTTTAATCTTAATGACAAAATTTACCGCAATTGTCAGCAAATTATTCGTCTTACCGGGGAACCCTATCTACCCGGAAACACTTGGAAAAATAAGCAGGGTTCCTGTCGCGATTTTGTGGTTTTATTTATGGATGTGTGTCGCTGTGTGGGATTAGCTTCCCGTTTTGTCAGTGGCTATCAAGAAGGAGATTTAGACCAA
>NZ_JASJFG010000712.1:0-1199 GCF_030065375.1 Microcystis sp. M49636_WE2
AAAAACCTTGCTGGATAAGACTTTTAGCCTTTTTTGAAATCCAAAAGTACCAGATATGGGAGTGATCAGGGGGAAATTCAGCTACTTTTTCCCTGAAAATTAGGTAATTGACCCCCTCAAAATCGGTAAAACCCCACACCCCACACCCTACACCCTACACCCTGCCCCTAGGAAAAACTTTTTCAGCAGACCCTAATTAAGCAGCAAATCCGACATACCGCACCAAAATACCTCACGGAAAAGGATTTTAATTCTTCTACCGACTCAGCAATATTAATATTAAGGACTCCACTCATTGCCTTTTTACTGCATAAACTGTACCTTTACTAAGTAGGAGACACTTTTTGAAAAATGGTATAATATTTAAGCTTTAAGTATAGAGGAAAAGTTCAAAATGGGTATTGAAGACGACGACAGCAAAAAACTTGAACAACAAAAACTAGAACAGCTAGAGATGGGGGCTAACCCATCCCCAAACTAGAAAATTATGCTATTCTTTTTTATACATCACCTCCACCACGGTATGTACGTTACCCCTGGGATGAAAATCCCCCTTAATTTTCATCTGCAAGGGTTCGCAAGCGGCCACCAAATCATCTAAAATTTGGTTAATTGCTTCTTCGTGGGAAATATAACGATCGCGATAACTATTAATATAAAGTTTAATCGCCTTTAATTCCATCACCTTTTGATCGGGAACGTAGCTAAGATAAATAGTGGCAAAATCGGGATAACCGGAAAAGGGACACTTACAGGTATATTCCGGCAGAGTGATCTGAATATCGTAATTTCTGCCAGGGCGTGGATTGGGGAAAGTAATTAATGTTCCTTCGGCAATTTCTCTTTCCCCGTACTTAACTTCAATTTTTTCGGAAGACTGAACCATGTTTTTTCCCAACTAGACAATGTTTCCTATCATAGCTGGAATATTCTCTCAAGAGGCGTTACCGAATCAAGAGATGAATAGTAACTCCTGCATCCTATTGACAAATTAGCTTAGTCCCGGGTTGAAAGAATGCCGAGAAGACAATGCAGACTTAAAATCAGCCAAGTCGAATTTTCAGGTAAAAAATGCTCTATGATTAACTCTAAAGATACTGTAAAACTGGTTTCATGCTCTCCGAGATTAAAAACATAGCCGAGAGTCTCGCACCCCGATTAGTGGAGATTCGCCGCCACATTCACGCGAATCCAGAGTT
>NZ_JASJFG010001051.1:0-2652 GCF_030065375.1 Microcystis sp. M49636_WE2
ATTAATGCAAAGTTTTTTAGCTGAAGTAAATGAAGGTTTAGCTCCAGAAAACTGGAAAATAACTTGTCATTTATTTGCTCCTTATGCTCCTGAAGAAAATCCGATTGAAGCAATTTGGCTATCATTAAAAACTCTGGTAAGGAGATGCTACCGTTTCTGTAAAAATTTTGGGATTATGAAGAAGATATTTAATCTTTTAATCAACCTTAAACTATTTACTTTTCCTAATCTCCACAATTACGATGCTTTTTCATGTCTTATTTGAAAACGCTATAACAGTACCAATTATTGTCAAGGATAAGTACCTAAGTAAAATTAATTACACATCTAAGCCACTACTCCGTCAGACTTCTGGTGTGAGGAAACAGTGAACTGAAAACTCAAATCCGATCCCTAATAGCTGTTTCCCGTCTCCCGTCTCCTGTCTCCTGTCTCGACTAGGAAATTAATTTTGCACGACTACTTATAGCTATAAAAATGAGTAACTTTAAAAAGCTTTAGGTAGGTTTTTGGTTTCTGTAGTTAATCCCAGATGGTATCATTGAATTATTGGCCACACCTGCACTGAGTTATCAGTCTGGTTAATTTTTTCGGAAGAGAGATTTATTTTCTAATTTTGTTTCTAGCATCGTATTTTTGCTATTTGTCAACCTAAATTTAACCAATAAAATAAGGACGCTGCCAATTGCGTCCTCAAGGTATCTGGAAAAGGCTTTTTTCCTAGACTTTCCGAGAGTAGTATTCCACTACTAACAGTTCATTAATCGAGAGGGCAATCCATTCTCTTTCCACAACGCCATTAACTTTGCCCACGAGGGTATTTTTGTCAAATTCCAAATGACTCGGCAGGTTGGCTAAACCGGGGTATTCCATATTTCTTTTGACTAGATCCTGGGAACGCTCTTGATTTCTAACTCCAATCACATCACCCGGACGGCACTGATAACTGGCAATATCCACAACTCTACCGTTAACGGTGACGTGACCGTGATTGACTAATTGTCGCGCCCCCGGAATTGTCCCGGCCATACCGAGACGGAAAACGGTATTATCCAGACGCATTTCTAAGAGTTGCAGCAGCACCTGACCGGTGGAACCAGTAGCCCGGCGAGCTTTGCGGACATAGCGAATTAATTGTTTCTCGCTGACACCGTAGTTAAAACGCAGTTTTTGTTTTTCTTCTAGACGAATGGCATATTCTGAACGTTTTTTGCGGGCCTGGCCATGTTGCCCTGGTGCATAGGCACGACGGGCATTTTTACGGGTTAGGCCCGGTAATTCCCCTAAACGACGCACAACGCGCAAGCGCGGTCCTCTATAACGAGACATACAGACAGTCTGCTCCTATTTAAATTTATCCCAAAACTGTTATCATAGCACAAATTGAGCAATTTAGTTGGGAAGTGGGAGTAGGGAGTGGGTAGAGGGAATTATGAATTATGAATTATGAATTATGAATTATGAATTGGGGAGCGGGGAGTGGGGAGCAAAAAGCAGCAAGATTGGATCGGGGTATCCTGACTCCTGACTCCTATCTACTGAGGGCAGGTGATGTATTTTTTTCGTTAAAGATGAGGCTAATCTCCCCCATCTTAGGGCATACTGTGAGTGTAACGAAGCACTATATTACTCAGGTTGCTTTCCCACTCCTTCCCTAGCTGAATCTCTATCTTGGAGAAGCCATAGTCATGATCGAAATGAAAGTCGCTGGAATTGCCCTAGACGCTATCACTCGCAGTCCCATTGTACTGCTGAAGGATGGTTCTGAGCGTCGCGCCCTACCTATCTACATCGGACAAGATCAGGCTAAGGCCATTATGACCGTCCTCGAACAACAAAAACCCCCTCGTCCTCTCACCCACGATTTGATCGTTAATATTTTTAAAGCTTGGGACATGGATTTAGAAAAAATTATCATCCATTCTCTCCAAGATAATACTTTTTATGCTGTTCTCTGTCTCCAGCGCGGCGAAGTCAAAAAAGAAATCGATTGTCGTCCCAGTGATGCGATCGCTATTGCCCTGCGTACCAACAGTCCCGTCTGGGTAATGGAAGAAGTGATCGCTTCCGCTTCTATTCCTGTTGATCGTGACGCGGATGAAGAGGAACGTCAAGCTTTTCGCAATTTCGTCTCCAATCTTAGCCCCTCAGACCTGATCCAACGTCGCGGTGATTTTAGTGATCAGTGATCTTGAAGCGGTCAGCCGTCAGCCGTCGGCTAGATAAAAATGATAATAACAGGGAAATTATTAGGGGTCGAGAATAGAATCGCCCCCATCCCCTCCCATTCGGAACCTTACATGAGACTTTCGCCTCATACGGATATTGGAACCCACATTCCGCACCCTCAACTGTCACATAATAGCTCCTGCAAGCGTGGTGTTTGATTACTGCTAATTCTAACGGAAAATCTTGCCCCTTGCCTCTTGCCTCATCTCAACAAGCAATTTAATTTAAATGCGCGAGCAGAGCTTATCCAAAAAGGTTTTTAGATTTATTCAGCAGGCCCTATTTAGGGTCTGCTGAAAAAGTTTTTCCTAGGGGCAGGGTGTAGGGTGTAGGGTGTGGGGTGTGGGGTTTTACCGATTTTGAGGGGGTCAATTACCTAATTTTCAGGGAAAAAGTAGCTGAATTTCCCCCTGATCACTCCCA
>NZ_JASJFG010000068.1:0-8261 GCF_030065375.1 Microcystis sp. M49636_WE2
GCACAGCGAAAATTTTCCTGAAAATAACCATATTTATCGTGCAGCATTTTTCGCCACATTGGTTGAGAACCCACACAACAACCTTGACGCATCTGTTGATAGGAGTAATTTGGCCAATTCCAATGTTTTAAAGCTGGGGTGTTGGCAAAAGTATCATTTTTGATGGTGGTAATTAATTGATCGGCATAAACTAAACTAATCTCTCTATTATTATCTAGATAATTAGCCATAATTTCCAGAGCATTGAAACAGCGACGATCATCAGTATTCCCATTGGTGAGATAAAGACCCCTAGCTAGTTTAATAGCGCGATTCCAAGCGCAGTACAAGGTTTCTCGTTCTTGAGTTCTCTGGTAAATAATATTAGGATAATTTTCTTGAAACTCTTGGATAATCTCCCCTTCATTCTCTGGAGAAGCACTATCAATAATAATAATTTCTACTTCTCCCTTTTCATAAAGAGTTTGAGTAACTAAATCCTCTAGACAACCCCAGATAAACTCCGCTGATTTATAGGTAGAGACAATTACGGAAACTTTGATCCTCTTCACGGGGATAGAGTTATTAAAACTAGGATTCATTGGCTTATCTGATCTCAATTCAAGACAGAAAAATTTTTGATAATTCTGAAAAAGAAGATTTTAAGACTCTATATTCGATCGGGAGAATTGTCAAGGTGTTATCGACTTTTACTGAAGATGCCGGTTTATTTACCTTTTGCTTGTTACTTGACATAATAAAAAACTATAATAGGAAGGCTGTGGAAAATGAGCAACAATGACCGTATCTTCCTCCCTAGACTGGTTAACCCGTGGAACCAGTGATTTATTCCCCCATCAACCCGACTCCCCAGATCCTAGGGAAAATTTAACCCAACTACTGCAAACTACCGATCGCCCTTTAAGAATTAAACTAGGTATTGACCCCACCGGCAGCGATATTCACCTAGGTCATAGTATCCCTTTTCGGAAACTGCGTGCTTTCCAGGATGCCGGTCATGTAGCAGTGGTGATTATTGGTGATTTTACCGCTAGAATCGGCGATCCGACGGGAAAATCGGAAGTTAGAAAACAATTGACGAGCGAAGAAGTGAGAGCCAATGCCGAGAATTATCTGGCACAATTACGCCCAATTTTAGATTTTAACACCCCTAATCGCCTAGAAATTCGCTATAACTCGGAATGGTTGGGGAAATTAGACCTATCGCAAATTCTCGAACTCCTCTCCACCATGACCGTCGGGCAAATGTTGGCAAAAGAAGGCTTTTCCGAACGCTACGACAAGGAAAACCCGATTTTTCTCCATGAATTTCTCTATCCCTTAATGCAGGGTTATGATTCCGTAGCTGTCGAGGCCGATGTGGAATTGGGAGGAACCGATCAAAAATTTAATATTGCCGTCGGTCGTGATTTACAGAAATATTTCGGCAAAAAACCGCAATTCGGGCTACTTTTACCGATTTTAATCGGAACCGATGGCAGTCAAAAAATGTCCAAATCCCTGAATAATTATGTGGGATTGCGGGAATCGGCCCTGTCCATGTACTCGAAACTGGAAAAAACCCCCGACGTTTTGTTAAAAGATTATTACGAACTATTGACAAACTTGCCCTTAGATGCTATGCCAAGCAATCCGCGAGAGGCACAAAAACAACTGGCGATCGAGGTAGTTGCCCAGTTTCACGGAGAAGAGGAGGCATTAAAAGCACAAAAAACGGCGCAAGATATAGTTCTACAGGGAAATACGGCAGCTGCGGCTTCTGTACCCGAATTTTCCCTCGCGGCGGTCACTTTTCCCCTGAAATTATTCTATCTTCTCTCGGCCACCGGCTTATGTAAAAGTAGCGGCGAGGGGAGAAGACAGATTCAGGGGGGTGGAGTCAGAATCGATAGTGAGAAAATCACCGATGTGGACAAAAGTTTTGAGACAGCCGAAGCTTTAGCCGGAAAAGTCCTACAGGTGGGCAAAAATAAATTTATTCGCTTTGTAGCTTAAATAAGCGAAAAAGTCCCTATTCTCCGGCTTTTTCCACGATTTCTACTTCAAAATCTCGAAAATGGGCTTTAAACTTTTTACTGAACTCGACGAGGACAGGTAGATTGGCGCTAACCGGTCTGCCACGCCATTCGGTGACAAACGCTTTCACCTGTCCCTCTAGTCCTTTCACGTCAAAAGGCTCTGATTTGTGTTCAGGATGGTGATAAACCACCACGGAATCAATTATACGAACTCGATCGCCAACTTTCATAAACTCTCTAGCGAAGACAAACGCCTATTGTATCTTTGAAAACAATCTTATCATTGTACGCGATATCAGTGATCAGTAAACAGTGATCAGTTATCAGTGGGAATTATGAATTGGGGAGTCGGAAGTGGGGTGATGGGGGAGTTAGGGAGTGGGGAAGTGGGAAGAAAAAAGCTGCCTCCTCAAACAAATAAGGTCATTAAACCTAAATAAAGCTTTAGGGAATAGAGGGGTGACAACATATACAATGATTGGGGTTTATAGTCAAGCAACCCTAAGCCTATGCCACGCCGTGATGACTTACAGAAAATCCTAATCTTGGGCGCTGGCCCGATTGTCATCGGACAAGCCTGTGAATTCGACTATTCGGGAACTCAAGCCTGTAAAGCCCTACGAGAAGAAGGTTATGAGGTAATTTTAGTCAATTCTAACCCCGCCTCGATCATGACCGATCCAGAAATGGCCGATCGCACCTACATTGAACCAATTCTGCCAGAAATTGTCGAGAAAATTATCGCCAAAGAACGCCCTGATGCGATTCTACCGACTATGGGCGGTCAAACTGCCCTCAATACCGCCGTAGCTTTGGCCAAAAGCGGCGTTTTAGAAAAATATAACGTGGAACTGATCGGGGCAAAACTCCCCGCTATTGAAAAAGCCGAAGATAGGGAACTATTCAAAAAAGCAATGGAGAAAATCGGTGTTCCCGTCTGTCCTTCGGGGATTGCCAACAATTTAGAAGAAGCAAAAGCGATCGGTCATCAGATCGGTTCCTATCCTCTCATTATCCGGCCGGCCTTCACTTTAGGGGGAACGGGGGGCGGTATTGCCTATAACCAAGAAGAATTTGAACCGATGGCCCAGTATGGGCTAGATTGTTCGCCTACATCGCAAATTCTCGTCGAAAAATCTCTAATTGGCTGGAAAGAATACGAATTAGAGGTTATGCGCGATCTAGCCGATAACGTGGTGATCATCTGTTCGATCGAAAACTTTGACGCTATGGGGGTCCATACCGGCGACTCGATTACGGTTGCGCCCGCCCAAACCCTAACCGATAAAGAATACCAACGCCTCCGGGACTATTCTAAGGCAATTATTCGGGAAATTGGCGTAGAAACTGGCGGATCGAACATCCAATTCTCCGTTAATCCCACTAACGGCGACGTAATCGTGATCGAGATGAATCCCCGGGTATCGCGTTCTTCGGCCCTAGCATCGAAAGCCACGGGATTCCCGATCGCTAAATTTGCCGCTAAACTAGCAGTAGGCTACACTTTAGACGAAATTCCCAACGATATCACCAAAAAAACCCCAGCTTCCTTTGAACCGACTATCGATTACGTCGTCACCAAAATTCCTCGCTTTGCCTTCGAGAAATTCCCCGGCTCCCAACCGATTCTAACCACCCAGATGAAATCCGTCGGGGAAGCCATGGCTATCGGTCGAACTTTCCAAGAATCCTTCCAAAAAGCACTTCGCTCCCTAGAAACGGGCCGTTTTGGCTTTGGTTGCGATAAAGTCGAAACTCTCCCCCCCCTCTCGGAAGTCCGGGCCAGTTTGCGGACACCTAACCCCGAACGAGTTTATAGTATCTATCATGCTTTTAAATTGGGCATGAATGGGGAGGAAATCCACGAACTAACCGGGATTGATCCCTGGTTCCTCGATAAATTGGCCGATTTGATGGAAACCGAGAAGTTTCTCAAACGAACTCCCCTGAAAAGTCTCAGCCAAGAGGACCTATTCGCCATTAAACAACAGGGTTTTAGCGATCGCCAAATCGCCTTCGCCACCAACAGCAGCGAGGACGAAGTGAGAAGTTATCGCAAGGGTTTAGGTATTGTTCCCGTTTATAAAATGGTGGACACCTGCGCGGCGGAATTTGAGGCCCTAACACCCTACTATTATTCCACCTACGAACGGGTAGAATCGGAAGTCTTACCCTCCGATAAACGCAAAGTGATGATCCTTGGTGGTGGTCCCAATCGCATCGGCCAAGGGATAGAATTTGACTACTGTTGTTGTCATGCCGCTTTTTCCCTCAGTAACGCCGGTTTTGAGACGATTATGGTCAACTCTAATCCAGAAACCGTCTCCACCGATTACGATACCAGCGATCGCCTTTACTTTGAACCCCTGACCAAAGAGGATGTCTTAAATATCATCGAAGCGGAACAACCAGAGGGTTTAATTATTCAATTCGGTGGGCAAACTCCCTTAAAACTGGCGGTTCCCCTGCAAAAATATTTAGAATCGCCTAATTGTCCCGTAAATACCAAAATTTGGGGAACTTCACCCGATTCGATCGATGCTGCCGAAGACCGGGAACGTTTTGAAAAAATCCTCCGACAATTAGATATACGGCAACCCCCCAACGGTATTGCTCGCAGTTTCCAAGAATCCCAAGCAGTGGCTAAACGCATCGGTTATCCTGTGGTAGTACGTCCATCCTACGTTTTAGGCGGTCGGGCGATGGAAATCGTCTATTCCGATAGCGAATTGGAACGCTATATGAAGTATGCGGTACAGATAGAACCGGATCACCCGATTTTAATCGATAAATTCCTCGAAAATGCCATCGAAGTGGATGTGGATGCCCTGTCAGATGCCACGGGAACAGTAGTTATCGGGGGATTAATGGAACATATCGAACAAGCGGGCGTACATTCGGGCGATTCTGCCTGTTCTATCCCCCATACGTCCCTGAGCGCCCCGGTTTTAACCACAATTCGACAATGGACGGTGGAACTAGCGAAAGCTTTAAAAGTAATCGGTTTGATGAATATCCAGTATGCGGTACAGGGGGAGACAGTTTATATCTTAGAAGCGAATCCCCGCGCTAGTCGTACTGTTCCCTACGTTTCCAAAGCAACGGGAGTTCCTTTAGCAAAAGTTGCCTCCCTCGTCATGTCGGGCAAAACCCTAGCAGAATTGGGGATCATCAGCGAAGCAATTCCCCGTCATATTGCCGTAAAAGAAGCGGTTTTACCCTTCCAGAAGTTCCCCGGCGCCGATACTCTCCTGGGGCCAGAAATGCGTTCTACAGGGGAAGTAATGGGGATTGACAGCGATTTTGGCAAAGCTTTCGCTAAAGCGGAAATGGCCGCCGGCGTGATTTTAGCCACCAGTGGGACGGTTTTTGTCTCGATGAACAATCGCGATAAAACCCCCATGGTCCCCGTGGTTAAGGATCTGCAATCCCTCGGTTTTCGCGTCGTCGCCACTTCGGGAACTCGTGAAGTTTTGTTAGAAAACGGTTGCGAAAATATCGATTTAGTGCTAAAGATTCACGAAGGCCGCCCCCACGTTATCGATTGGATCAAAAATGACTGGATTCAGTTTATTGTCAATACTCCCAGTGGTGAAGAATCCCAAAATGATGGCCGACAAATTCGCCGCACTGCCCTCGATTATAAGTTACCAATTATCACCACTATCGCCGGGGCAAAAGCGACAGTAGCGGCCTTAAAATCCCTGCAATCCCAACCTTTAGAGGTGAAAGCTTTACAGGATTATCTCGCCTAATTTCAGTTATCAGTTATCAGTTATCAGTTATCAGTTATCAGTAGTCAGTTATCAGTAGTCAGTTATCAGTTATCAGTTATCAGTAGTCAGGAGACAGGAGATTATTTTTATTTATTCTCCCCACACCCCACTCCCTGCTCCCCAATTCATAATTCATAATTCATAATTCCCCCACACCCCACACCCCATCTCCCCACTACCCCACTACCCCATCACCCCACTTCCCAATTCATAATTCATAATTCATAATTCATAATTCCTATGACCGATACTCTAAACGATTATAAAAACCTAATTAGTGAACTGATTAACCGTTATAAAAACCGCGTCGATTTCCTGACAATTCGTCTGGAAGAAGCGCGGGGGACAAATATTCTACTACGTTCCGAACGAGTGGAAACCCTCAGCGAAGGTATTGCTATCGGTGGTCAGGTACGCGCTTGTTATAAAGGAGGTTGGGGATTTGCCAGCTTTAATCAATTATCCAGTTTACAGGAACGATTAGAAGATGCGATCGCTGCTGCCCGTTTAATTGGGGAAGAAGAAACCCTGATTGCTCCAGTAGAACCTGTAATTATCTCCTGTGAATTGCCTTTAACGGGAACAGATCCCCGTTTAGTACCATTAGCCGATAAAAAAGCCCTCTGCGATCGCTATAATAACTTACTGCGTCAACATCATGCCAGTATTGCCACCACTTCCGTCCGTTACAGCGATAGCAGTCAACATATTCTTTTAGGCACTTCTGACGGGACTTTAATCGAACAAAAATGGTCAGACGTAGAAATGCGTTTTTCGGCCACCGCTAGGGATGGGGACAGCGTACAAACGGGCCGGGAAACCACGGGATCCCGAAAAGCTTTCGAGGATCTGGTCAATTTAGAGGAACAGGTGCAGGGGTCGGCTAAACGGGCCCTACAAGCCCTAGTTTTGCCCCCTGTCAAGGGCGATACCTACACCGTCGTCATCGATCCCATTTTAACCGGTTTGTTCGTCCATGAGGCTTTTGGCCACCTTTCCGAGGCAGATATGTTATACGAAAATCCCGACCTTTTGGAAGTGATGAGTATGGGCAAACGTTTCGGACCGGATAACCTGCAAATCTTTGACGGGGCCAGTCCAGAAGGTCATCGGGGCAGTTATTTTTATGACGATGAGGGAACCCCCGCAACGACGACTCAGTTAATTAAAGATGGGGTTTTGGTGGGAAGACTGCATTCGCGGGAAACGGCGGGCAAATTAGGCGAAAAACCGACCGGTAACGCCCGTTGTCTCAATTATCATTATCCGCCCATTGTCCGCATGACCAACACTTGGATTGAACGGGGAACCACTCCCGTTAAAGAGTTATTTTCGGGGATAAAAACGGGAGTTTATGCCCAAAATTGGCAGGGAGGCATGACTAACGGCGAAATGTTCACTTTTAGCGCCGGGGAAGCTTGGATGATTCGCGACGGAGAAATTGCTGAACCGGTTAAGGATGTGACTCTCTCCGGTAATGTCTTTAAAACCCTAGCCAATATTGAGGCAATTGGGGATGATTTCTACTGGGATGAGTCGGGAGGCTGCGGAAAAGGGGGTCAAAGTGGTTTACCCGTCGGCTGCGGTGGCCCCAGTCTCCGTATCCGCGATGTGGTGGTGGGGGGAGAAGCAGATATTTAGTGAACAGTGATCAGTAAACAGTAAACAGCTTCTGAGGGCAAGAGGCTCCAAGAAAGAATCTGGCAATTCTCCTACCTAAAAAGAAGGTTAGAAACTAAGTACATCAAAACCTTTAGCTTAACAAATTAGGGGGGGCATCTCAATTTTTGGGCGCACGCGGTGCGCCCCTACCATTGGCGCAATAATATTATTGTAGGGGCGAATTGCATTCGCCCTGAGAGCCGAAATCTATCTCATTTTCTCGTCACTGTCTTCAATTTCTTGCTCATCTTGATTGATTTCTTCCTTAAATCCCCGTAAAGTTTTCCCCAAAGCTGCCCCAAATTCGGGTATTTTTTTCGGTCCAAATATCAGGAGAACAACGACAGCAATAATTACTATTTCTGGCCAACCTAATCCAAACATAATCTTTAAAGTAAAAAGTAAAAAAAGAGAAAGGAGTCAGAATTCAGGAGTCGGAAACTTAACGGTGATAACTGATCACTGATAACTGATAACTGACTCTATGCTGCTACTTCTGCTCGTTTATAAGCTTCGTCGAGGACTTCTGAGAGAGTTGGATGGGTGTGGATGCGGAAAGCGAGTTCATGGACAGATTTACGTTCAGCGATCGCATTGGCCGCTTCTTGAATTAAATCCGATGCGTGGATACCGATAATATGAACACCGAGTAATTCCCCCGTATCCTGACGATAAACGACTTTAGCGATGCCTTCCGTTTCTCCTTCCGCTAAAGCTTTGGAATTTCCCTTAAAATAGGTCTTGACAGAAGCAACCTTATACCCTTCTTCCTGTGCCAAAGCTTCTGCTTGCGGTTCCGTTAAAC
>NZ_JASJFG010000329.1:0-5034 GCF_030065375.1 Microcystis sp. M49636_WE2
AACTGAAGGTGATTAAAAGGAGAGGCTATGGATTTAGAAACTTTAAAAACTTTAGTCTTAGATGTTTATTAAATTGGCATTTTGCTAGTTGATTTTACATGGTAAGTTCGGAAGAACCACAAAAGATTTTATAACCGGTGCGACCTAATCCACAGACGATGATTTGCGGTTTCATTCGTCGAGCGCGTTTTTTGCTGATTAACCTTTCAGTTTTAGCGCAAAAACTAGGAAAAATCTGTAACTAAAGCTGCAATGCTGCTAATTTTTCTAATCAGGCTTTGAAGATGATAAAATAACCCTGATCATCGATTGAATCACTTCAGCCTTGACTCGCTTTCTTTGGGACAAATTTAGTAAAGATTACCTCGAAACTTTTCTTGCTTCTTCCGGTGACGTGAAAACTAGCCTTGATGTGACGGCAGAAACTCAAGAAATCGATGTGTATTTTCGACCGACTTCTCCCAAAATACCGCCCGAATTAGGCCTATTGGGCAAATTAGCTCAAACCCCTTGTCTATTGGAACCCTATCGCAATCCTGTCATGATTGAGGGAATTCTCGCTTGTTTATCTAAACTGTTGACTGTGCGGGAACAATTACAAAGAGAAGCTCACCGTCATCAACAACCCTTATTAGCAGAAAATATCCCTAGACTATGGATACTAAATCCTACGGCCAGTCAAAGAATTATAACTGCTTTTTCCGCTCTCAATCATCCAGATTGGGGAGAAGGAATTTATTTTTTACCTCCAGCATTAACCACATCCCTTATTGTCCTGCATCAATTACCTGAAACCCCTGAAACCCTTTGGTTAAGATTATTAGGCAGAGGAGGAACCAGAAGCAGAGCGATTGATGAATTAGAGGCCTTGTCTTCTAGTCATCCCTTTAAATCAGCTTCCTTGAAATTATTATACAATTTGAGTAGGAACTTGCAAGCCTTACCCAAAAGAACCCAGGAGGAGAGAAAATTTATCATGCGTTTAGCCCCTTTATACGAACAAGATAGAGAAAAAGCTATTCAACAAGGAGAAGCTATCGGACTTCAAAAAGGTAGAATCGAAGGGATTCAACAAGGAGAAGCTATCGGACTTCAAAAAGAAGCATCCAAGTTAGTGCTACGTCAACTAAAGCGACGTTTTGGTCCACTGACCCCGCATATCACCGAAACTATTCAAAAACTCTCAGTAGAAAAATTAGAAGACTTAGGAGAAGCATTAATAGACTTTGAGACTCAAGCTGACTTAATTAATTGGCTGAACTAATAAATAGGCTTTGAAGATGATAAAATAATCATCATCATTGATTTAATAACTTAGGTCTTGACTCGCTTTCTTTGGGATAAATTTAGTGAAAGACTACCTCGAAACCTTTCTCTCTTCTTCCGGTGACGTGAAAACCAGCCTTGATGTGACGGCAAAAACTCAAGAAATCGATGTGTATTTTCGACCGACTTCCCCCAAAATACCGCCCGAATTAGGTTTATTGGGCAAATTAGCTCAAACCCCTTGTTTATTGGAACCCTATCGCAATCCAGTCACGATTGATGGCATTATTGCCTGTTTATCTAAACTGTTGACTGTGCGGGAACAATTACAAAGAGAAGCTCACCGCAATCAACAACCCTTATTAGCAGAAAATATCCCTAGACTATGGATACTAACTCCTACGGCCAGTCAAAGAATTATAACTGCTTTTTCCGCTCTCAATCATCCAGATTGGGGAGAAGGAATTTATTTTTTACCTCCAGCATTAACCACAGCCATTATTGTCCTGCATCAATTACCTGAAACCCCTGAAACCCTTTGGTTAAGATTATTAGGTAGAGGAGGAACCAGAAGCAGAGCGATTGATGAATTAGAGGCATTATCTTCTAGTCATCCTTTCAAATCAGCTGCCTTAAAATTATTATACAATTTGAGTAGGAACTTGCAAGCCTTACCCAAAAGAACCCAGGAAGAGAGTAAATTTATTATGCGTTTAGCCCCTTTATACGAACAAGATAGAGAAAAAGCTATTCAACAAGAAGAAGCTATCGGACTTCAACAAGGAGAAGCCAATCTAGTGCTACGCTTACTTAACCGACGTTTTGGTGAACTTCCCCCGCATATTACCGAAACTATCCAAAAACTAACCGTAGAACAATTAGAAGACTTAGGAGAAGCATTACTAGACTTTAAGAGTCAAGCTGACTTAATTAATTGGCTTAATCAAGCCTAGAATATTCGGGAAAGGTCATTTAAAACTCCTATATTTTTTTCTTGATTGCTCGGAAAATTGAGAGCTTTATTGAATAGGGCAAGGTCTTAGAAATTAATCACGCCATCTCCAAGAAAATCTGGATTTGCTGATTTGAATTCTGAGCTTCTTGGGTGAGATTTTCACAACCTAGACCAAAACTAACTTTTGGATAGGACACACATTTGGGATTCATAGCTTGATTCAACAACGCCGAATAATCTTATACTACTCCTAATCACTTCTCATCTCTTGACAATGACCTTAGAAACCGATCACGGTAAAAGCCATCCCGTCGGTGCGACTGTCTTGGCCGATGGTGTCAACTTCTCACTATTTTCTAAATATGCCACTGCGATCGAATTATTATTATTTGATGATGCTAATTCTCCCGTACCTAGCCAGACTATTCTCCTCACCCCGCAAACAAACCGCACCTTTTTCTATTGGCATATTTTCGTTCACGGCATTGGAGTCGGTCAAGTGTATGCTTATCGAGTCTATGGTCCGGATAATCCGGCCCAGGGTCATCGCTTCGATCCTGATAAAGTAGTTCTCGATCCCTATGCGAAAGCGATTGTCGGTGCGGAAATTTATGATCGGCAAGCTGCCAGCGAAAAAGGCGATAATTGTCATCGAGCTTTGCGGGGTCTGGTAGTGGATACGGGCCGCTATGATTGGGAAGATGACAAACCGCTACGCACTCCCTACTCTGCCAGTTTTATCTACGAAATGCACGTCGGTGGTTTTACTCGCAACCCGAATTCTGGCGTTAGCGAGGAAAAAAGAGGTACTTTTGCGGGATTAATCGAAAAAATACCCTATTTAAAAAACTTAGGCATTACTGCCGTGGAATTGTTACCGATTCATTACTTTGATCCCGCTGCCGCTATGCCGGGGTTAACTAACTATTGGGGTTATAGCACGATCGGCTTTTTTGCGCCCCATGCTGGCTACAGTAGCGATCGCTCACCCCTGGGTCCTTTGAATGAATTTCGGGATCTGGTGAAAGCGTTACACAAAGCGGGGATCGAAGTGATTCTCGATGTGGTTTTCAATCATACCGCCGAGGGGGACGAAACCGGGCCGACTCTTTCCTTGAAAGGTATCGATAATCGCACCTACTATATCCTCGATGCGGTCGATAAAAGCCTCTATAGCAACTATACCGGCTGTGGTAACACCCTCAAGGGTAGTCATCCCATTGTCGGCAAAATGATTCTCGATTGTTTGCGCTATTGGGTGTCGGAAATGCACGTGGATGGTTTTCGCTTTGACCTAGCGGCCGTATTATCGCGCAATGTGGACGGGGAACCGATCCTGCAAAAAGGTTATAACATGATCTGGGCGATCGAATCGGATCCGGTCTTAGCCGGGACAAAATTAATCGCCGAAGCTTGGGACGCGGCAGGATTGTATAGTGTCGGTCAATTTGTCGAATTTGCCGATTGGTTTTCCGAGTGGAATGGTCCTTTTCGCGATGATGTGCGCGCTTTTGTCCGGGGAGATACCGGCATAGTCAGCAAATTAGCGGCGCGGATTTTAGGAAGCCCCGACATATACCACAGACCTGACAACAATGTCAAGAGAAGTATAAATTTTGTTACCTGTCACGATGGCTTTACCCTTAACGATCTAGTGTCCTACGACGAGAAACACAACGAGGCTAACGGCGAGAAGAATCGGGACGGTTGCAACGATAATTTTAGCTGGAATTGTGGGATAGAAGGGGAAACCAATAACGAGGCGATTAAAACCCTGCGACTGCAACAAATAAAAAATCTCTTAACGATCCTGTTCATTTCCCAAGGAACACCTATGCTGTTGATGGGGGACGAAGTGCGACGCACCCAAAAGGGCAACAATAACGCCTATTGTCAGGATAACCAGTTAAGTTGGTTCGATTGGAGTGCGGTAGAGCAAGAGTTCGATCTTTGGTGTTTCGTAAGGAGACTGATCGATTTTAATAAAAAATTAGCTCTTTTCCGTCAGGAAAAATTGCTAGAAGTCACCTATACCAGTCTTGAACCCCATCTCAGTTGGCATGGCGTACAGTTGAGTAAACCCGATTGGTCGGAAGATTCCCGCAGTTTAGCTTTTTCCCTGCGTCATCCCAAGGCGAACGAGTATTTACACATTATGCTGAACGCTTACTGGGAATCTCTCAACTTCCAGTTACCCCCCTTGGGACAAGGGGAAAAATGGCATCGCGTCATCGATACTGCTGGGCAATTGTCCGAGGCAGCCTGTGATTTAGATGCCGAGGCCGCTGTTGAATCGGAAACCTATCGGGTGCAAGCGCGCTCGGCGGTAGTCTTAATCGTTAAACCAGTATAACAAGGGGAGAGATATTACCCGATCGAGCGATCTTGAATGCTTTAACTAATGAACAATGGCATCAATTCAATCGTCAAGTGGAAAAACGTTATTTATTTGCGGAGCAATAGCTGAAATGATGCGGCTTTCATTAGCGAAACGGGTATCGATTCTCTCTTTGTGTTTAATTGGTTTTTCCCTGCCTTGGACCGCGTTCAGCGTTTCACCGGTACAGGCGAACCTAGAACCGACTGCGATCGCTATTGGTGATCCCGTCCGAGAAGAAAAGCAAGCTCGGCAGTTAGTAGAATGGTTGGGAACTAAACAATACGGTAAAGTTATTGCAGCTTTGTCACCCCAACTAAAACCCCTCTGGACTGCCGAAAAACTGCAAAAGGTCTGGGAAAGCCAAGTCACTGACAATACTGGACCGTTTAAGCGCATTGTCAAAAGCAAGCTACTCGATGCTATCAATGCCAAT
>NZ_JASJFG010000208.1:0-1156 GCF_030065375.1 Microcystis sp. M49636_WE2
AATAATGATTGAGCGCTCGATCGGTGCGTTAGCTGTTAGGGTTTAACTGTTGAGCTTTAGGTTTTGGCGGTTGGGTATTGGGTTTTAGGGTTTTAGTTGAATTTCCCCTGCTCCCCACTTCCCCATCCCCAATCGGCATAACAGGCTCATTAAAGGTTACCTAAAATGTCGGATGAATGCCCCCGCTAGATTTTTCGACAAGATGCTCACCTTTGCGGGGGATGAAATCCGACCAGAATATTAGCAACGGAGTATCGATTTAATTCTATCATTTGTGAGTAAACTGTGTTATAATCCACTTAGCCAATGGTCGAGAATTGTTAGATGCTAGTCGTAGAAGCAAAGCTAAAAAACGGAACACCAGAGCAATATCACCAGCTTGATGAAGCTATCAAAACTTCTCAGTTTGTGCGTAAATCTTGTGTTCGTTATTGGATGGATCATAAGGGTACAACCCGCAATGATCTCCAAAAACTTTGTGCGGTACTAGCTAACAATAAAGGGACCCCTTGGGTTAATAAATTAAACTCACAAGCACGTCAATCGGCTGCTGATAGAGCCTGACAATCAATTAATCGGTTTTACCAGAATTGTCATGCTAAGATACCAGAGAAAAAGGGTTTTCCTCGATTCAAAAAGCATAGCCGTTCGGTTGAGTATAAACTAACAGGCTACCAACTATCTGATGATAGACGTAAAATTAAATTTACCGATTGCTTTAAAGCAGGAGAATTTGATTTATGGTGTAGTCAAAAGACCTTAGTTTATTATTCAGAACAACAGATTAGACGGGTAAGAGTTGTTAGACTTGCTGACGGTTATTATTGCCACTTTTTGATTGACGTAGAACGGCAAGAATCACATAAACCAACGGGACAAATAACAGGAATTGACTTAGGGTTAAAGGAATTTTATACTGACGCTCAAGGCAATACTGTAGAGAATCCACGTTATTTAAGAAAGTCAGAAAAACGACTGAAAAAAGCACAAAGGAAATTATCAAAACAATTTCGCAAAGGAAAGAAACAGTCTAACAACTATCACAAGCAACGGATAAAAGTAGCTAAACTTCATCTTAAAGTGTCAAGACAACGTAAAGACAAAGCAATTAAAGACGCTTTGGCGTTAGTCCAGTCTAATGATCTGGTAGTTTATG
>NZ_JASJFG010000757.1:0-5472 GCF_030065375.1 Microcystis sp. M49636_WE2
ACTGCTTTGGGATAACGGGTGATACGCTGAAAATCGGCGAGAATTAATCCCAATCCCATGCCTAACATTAAAACGCCTAGGCCAACGGGTAAGAGGATATTAGTAAAAAAGTCGGCTTGCATGGGATAAAAGCGGAGAAGATGAGCTTATTTTCCCATAAATTGACTGGTTTATTCGTGTCCCTAGTTACCGATTTTGCTGACTAAAAACCCCCGGTGTGCAGGGGAGATTAAATTGCAGGAGAAATCCAACCTTGGCGATTTTAGTCCAGTTTCCCTTGCCGATCCGGGATGATATTCTAGTCATACTTCAGTTGCTTGGTGGCAACCATGGGATCACAGCTAGGGAACTGCTGATGCGACTGCCACTTTTGACATCAGCAATGCCTAGGGAATTTTGCCGCAGGACTTCCATCAAGAATAACGAGGGAAAATTTTCCTTCTAAATCCCACAATCCTTGAATTCCCTACCGTTGATAAATTGCTAGGGTGACCAAGGTGGTAGATTTTTGGTGAACGATAGGTGAGTTTTTGCAGAGTTTTCCCTTCTCGATCGAGGGGCAGTTTTCTGTCATCTAAGTTGTGTGTAAACATAGCAACCCTCCAGATCTCTACAGTTCTATTGTACCTTTATTTCTGGTTCGAGTGCTGGGGACTGTAATAATGTGTATTGTTCGTCAGAGAAGACTCAACCTTTGTTTGTTTTAAACAGGGTTTGCTGAAAAACTTTTTCAGCAGACCCTATTTAGTCATCGATTAGCTCTTTGTCCATTAGCAGATCGCATTGTTGTCCTCGAAAACGGTAAAATTAGCGAAGTAGGAACCCCTGCAGAACTGATGAGCAAACGAGGACAATATCACCTTATGTTTACCCGTCAAGCTAATAGTTATCAATAACCTGAGTTCCCGATTTTGCCGACTAAAAAACCCCCAGTGTTCAACCGAGGTTAAATTGTAGGAGAAATCCAATCATGAGGATTAAACCTCTTGCATAATTAATTTTTGATGGTTCAAAAACGGCAAAAATAAGGATTAAATTGCATAAAATTTGTAAATAGACCATTTAATTGATTATTATTCATTCTTAATTCTCCTGACTACTGACTCCTAACCCTAACAACAATTTTTGATTTTTACAAGAGGTCTATTTTAGTCCAGTTTCCCTCTCTCGCTCTGGAGTGAGAGAATAGTCATAATTAGTTTTTTTGTCCCGATCGAGAGTATTTTCTGAGATAGATCATTGCCGATCTGGGGATAAAAAACCGTAATTTTGCCCGATATAACCTTTTATTTGCCCCTATGACTGTCAAAATCGCTCTTAACCCCAATCAGATTCAAAATCTCGATCTCTCATCCTTAGAGACTATTATTCAAGATTATCGGTCCCGATCAGCGATCGCCGAACTAGAACAAGCTCTACAATTAGAGATAGATTATCCTCGCGCAGAGGGTGATATGCGGGAATTATCGGAGATACCGGAAGTTAGGCTGTGGTTTCTGCGTTTAGATGCGGTTTATCCCTGGTTAATCTTTATTCTTGACCCAAAACAGGGAGAAATCGCCCGTTATGCTGCTATGTTGGTCCCCCATCAATTCCATCGCGGGGAAGGAATTCAATATAATCCCGAAGCTTTGGAGATTTTTGTGATGCAAAAACTCTTTATTTTGTCTGATTGGCTGAAAAGTCAGCAAATTCCTGCTTTATCTCGCTTAAAATTTTTCGCTCAACAGTTTGGTTACGATATCGACGAGGAATTTCTCTCTAGTCTCTAAAGGCTTCCTGCGCTGACTAGATAGGGTATGTTTAATATATGGCAAGTTACTGTCTCGCCCAATTTAGCGCCACTAATACCCCTATCAGAGAATCATGGATACAAAATCCTTTAAACGCACCCTACAGCAATCGGATAACTATAACCGCAAGGGATTCGGTCATAAAGAGGAAGTAATGGATGCGATGACCAATGAGTATCAAAGCGACCTGATCCAAAAAATTCGTGAAAATAATTATCGTTTAGAACGGGGTGACGTGACTATCTATCTCGCTCAAGCTTTTGGTTTTTGTTGGGGGGTAGAACGCGCTGTTGCTATGGCCTACGAAACTCGTCAACATTTTCCCCAGGAACGTATCTGGATTACTAACGAAATTATTCACAATCCCTCGGTTAATCAGCGTCTGCGCTCCATGGCCGTGGGTTTTATTCCGGTGGAAAATGGCCAAAAAGACTTTAGCGTGGTGGAATCGGGGGATGTGGTGATTTTACCCGCTTTTGGGGCCAGTGTCTCGGAAATGCAAATACTTAACGATAAGGATTGCATGATTGTGGACACCACTTGTCCCTGGGTTTCTAAGGTGTGGAATTCCGTGGAAAAGCACAAAAAAAGCGACCACACTTCGATTATTCACGGCAAATATAATCACGAAGAAACGATCGCCACTAGCTCTTTTGCTGGCACTTATCTGATCGTTTTAAATTTGGCTCAAGCTAATTATGTCGCTAATTATATTCTCCACGGTGGCGATAAAAACGAGTTTTTAGAGAAGTTTAAAAATGCTCATTCCCAGGGTTTCGATCCCGATCGCGATCTAGATTATATCGGTATTGCCAATCAAACCACGATGCTGAAAAGTGAAACGGAGGAAATTGGCAAACTCTTCGAGCATACTATGTTGAGAAAGTACGGACCGCTCGATTTTAAAGATCATTTCATGAGTTTTAATACCATCTGTGATGCCACTCAAGAGCGTCAAGATGCCATGTTTGAACTGGTGAAAGAACCGCTTTCTTTAATGGTGGTAATTGGCGGTTATAATTCCTCTAATACCACTCACCTACAGGAAATAGCGATCGAGCGTGCCATTCCCTCCTATCATATCGATAGTGCCGAGCGCATTCTCCCCGGTAATCGCATCGAACATAAACCTTTAGGGGACGATTTAATTATCACCGATAACTGGTTAAATGAGGGAAAAATTGTCGTCGGAGTGACTTCTGGTGCTTCCACTCCTGATAAGGTGGTAGAAGAGGTAATCGAGAAAATTTTTGCGTTCAAATCTTCTTTAGTCTCTCCGTAATTAGCCTAGGTGTGTTAGCCTTTGGCAATGGCTGCATCTCAATTTTGGAGAAATATCTATGGCTCACCATCAGTTATTTTTATCCGTGGGATTGCTGACAAACTGACGTTTGGGTTTACCATTATCAGTAGAACCGTTCGGCTCTTCTCGTTTCTGTCTGGAAGGAAGAGCAGATATTTTCCTAAAAACGGCGGGTTTTATCGATTCCGTAGATAATTCCCGTCACCACGGAAGAGAGAATTAATAACAAAATTAATCCTCCGGGTAAAAAAGATAATATTCCCATGCCGCGCAATATATAAACTAACACGGTGACTAATAGGAAACCGAAAAAAAGAGACTTTAAATAACTAGAGCGCATTTACTTAGATTAACAGTTCCTATTGAGTTAAGTTTAACTTTTCGGTAATCATTGCCAGAATTTTTTCTTCCCTTTTTCCCTTACTGATAGATTCCAGTAAACGGCGATTGAGAATAATTTTTTCCCCGTTGGATAAGGTTAAAATAATCCGTCGGTAATTAGACCCTAAAAAGCCTTTGTACTCTTCTACTTTTGCCTCAACAATTCTCTCTAGAAGATAATCACTTTTACTTCTAAAAGTTAAATGTTGTCGCCTACGGGTTAGGGTAGCGGTACCCTGATTAAAGACATAACTCTCCCGATAGCTGGCATCATAAAGTAACAATAGACCAGACAATAAGCATAACATACCCCAAAGATAATAGGGATAATTATGGTGGTGTTCTAGCAGTGATGAAAAGGTATCTAGGGGACTTTTGGCAATAATTTCCTGAGCTTGATATCTATTCACAAAACTCTCAAATCGGGTTTTAAAATCACTAGCTGACTGCACATCTCGAAAATTCTCGATGTAGAGATGGTTATTTCTCCCGACCAATAAAACCGTGTTATTAACAGTTTTTTCCTGCTCAACACTGATAAAAACTTCTTGATAGACAGCCGTAGCTTTAATGTGAGTCAAAGAAAAATTTTCCCGACTAGAAACAGGAAAATTATACTCTTGGACATATTGACAATCTATTCTTTTTGTGCTTAACCTAATGCAGTCGAGATAAGCGCGCTGGAAAGAAACCAAATATGCTAAAAAGAGCAAGGGAACCCCAGCCAGAAAAAAACCCAGAAAAGGACGATATTTAGGAGCCTTATTCTCTAACAAGAGTGTAGTCAGCGTTTTTTGCTTAACTCGCATAGGAAATCCTACAGGTACTTTGTTCTAATTGTACTACAGCTTTTTTCAGCATCCTTCTCAGGATCGATTTATTTAATCTGCTGACCGGGAAAATTGTAATGATTATTCACGAAAATCTGACATCAGTCTCTAGACTGGCTCTATCTTGACCTTTTTTGTTCTGGTTTGGCACGGTAAAACCCTGTTTATCGAGTTTTTGTAAAGCTTTTGCGGTTTTTTGTTTATTGTTTGTATTTAAAGTAAATGTATAAACAAAGCTGTTTTTATAAGTTTTTATCAATTTCATAAACTCTATAAGCTCTAAAAAATTATTTATCTAATTTTTACGCTTTAAATCTCACTCTAGCTATAGCAGATAAAAATTGAGCCTCTTTCCAAGGAGTGGGTAGATGGTTAATAATGGCGATCAAAGCACTGATAAACAAACTCACCATTCAAGCGCAAATTTAGGAGAACTTCCATGCCTTTAACACTCGCAGTCTACGGAAAAGGTGGCATCGGTAAATCGACAACAAGCTGTAATATTTCGGCCGCTTTAGCCAAAAGAGGCAAAAAAGTCCTACAAATAGGCTGTGACCCCAAGCATGATAGCACCTTCACCCTGACAGGCTTTCTGATTCCCACAATCATCGATACCCTACAAGAAAAAGATTTTCACTACGAAGACATCTGGCCCGAAGACGTTATCTATGACGGTTACGGTGGAGTCAAATGCGTGGAAGCGGGTGGCCCTCCGGCCGGTGCCGGTTGTGGCGGTTACGTCGTCGGGGAAACGGTGAAATTATTAAAAGAATTGAACGCTTTTGATGAATTTGACGTGATTTTGTTCGATGTTTTGGGGGATGTGGTCTGTGGAGGATTTGCCGCTCCCTTAAATTACGCCGATTACTGCATAATTGTCACAGATAACGGCTTTGATGCTCTTTTTGCCGCCAATCGCATCGCCGCTTCCGTCCGCGAAAAAGCGCGCACCCATCCCCTGCGACTAGCCGGATTAATTGGCAATCGCACCTCAAAACGGGATTTAATTAATAAATATGTGGACCATGTTCCCATGCCAGTGTTAGAAGTTTTACCCTTAATTGAAGATATTCGCGTCTCCAGAGTTAAAGGTCAAACTCTCTTTGAAATGGCCGACAAGGATCCGATGTTAAGTTATGTTTGTGACTATTATCTCAACATTGCC
>NZ_JASJFG010000854.1:0-1036 GCF_030065375.1 Microcystis sp. M49636_WE2
CGAAAGGAACGATGTTGTTCGCATTTACTTTTTGTTTGAGCCTTTGATTTACGAGAGGAGACTCACTCTCGACCTGTATCACGGGGGAGCTTTCGCTAACCTGTCGAAACCGTTACGGCCCCTTGTGCTTACATTCTGATTGTAGCATATTTTTTGATTAAGCTAATTGTGGCTCAATTGAGATTTTTCCGATCTTCCCAAGGGTTAGAGCCAGTCTAGATGGGAAAAAAGGTTTTTATCGCTGATTTTTGGGAGAATTATCCTATATTTGCCCTCGATTAGTATCACCAGAGACTAAACAATTAATTGAGCAGCTATTGCTCCACTGCGATAACCTGAGTTCGGAATCAGGGAAAACGGCAAAATTTCCCTAACCCGAACTAACCTTGATTACAAAACCTTATGGGTGTGAGAATGTTGTTTGACGTTATCCTCCGTCCGCACCACATGAACAGCATTCAAGATGCGTTTTTTCTCTAGGGAAAAGTTTAAATCGTTTTTTTGGCTGCCCAAGGAGATTAACCCTTGCAGGTGGGGTTGATTTTTATAGGTGCGAGTGGCCGCAATCGCCCTTTCGACAAAATTCTCGCATAATTGGGTATTATCGGGGAAATTACTAGGTATTTGAGGATTATCGTCCTGAAAAACCTCTCCTAAACTCATGGCGCGGGCAAATTCGTAGGAAGTGGGAATTCCTTTGACAATTGCCTCTAGGGCCGCCGAGGGAATCGGTTCTAACACCGCCACTTTTTCTAATTCTCCCTCCTGTTTGAGAAAACAAATTGCTAAACCGAATACACAATAATCATCTTTTGTCAAGTCAGAAATGTTTAAGAATTGTGTCGCTGTGGCCATTATTTTAATCCTGAGTCGCTCTTTCTTTAATCTTGCGGGTGATGAGCGCTCGAATCAAGGTTTTTATTAAGAGATATGAAGGAGAAAAATTTAGCAGGGTTGGGCGGCGCTAACGCATCCCCAGACGGAAAAAACTGAGAACTGTTAGACTAGAAACCAGCAGATTAACTGATAAACGAGC
>NZ_JASJFG010000449.1:0-4166 GCF_030065375.1 Microcystis sp. M49636_WE2
CGCAGGAACGATTACGGCCGAGCGAGTCTGGGATTTGGTCGGTGCAGTCCCCGAAAGAGACCTCTTAACCCTACTTAAAGTCATTCATGGCAATATTCCCGATCAAGTTATCGAACAATGTCGCCATCTGATGAATCGCGGGAAGGAACCTTTAATCGTCTTGCAAAATCTAGCGGGATTCTATTTAAACCTACTTTTAGCCAAAACTGCCCCTAATCGTCCAGAAATGGTGGCTGTCACCGCTCCCACTTGGCAGGAATTATGTACGGAAGCGCGTACTTGGTCTTTAGAGGAAATTCTCCGCGGTCAACAACTGCTTAAAGACAGCGAAACGCAACTAAAAAACACCACTCAACCCCGTCTCTGGTTAGAAGTCACTCTATTAGGACTGTTACCGCAAGCACAGGTGATTCCTCTAGTTGCCACGGTAGCGCCTTCCCGTCCCCAAACCAGCGTCGAGAGGCCCCCTGAAGTGATCACAGCACCAGCGCCGGTTAATGAACCGATAAAACCGCCAGTTATCACCCCGACAACTAGCGTCGCAGTGCCGAAAACTGAGGTTAAAACTGTTGCCAGTGATGACAATCATGAACAAATTTGGCGGCAGGTTTTAGAAGTAATGGAACCCCCCACTACTCGCACTCTCTTGCGTCAGCACGGCAGTCTTTTTAATATGGAAGAATCGAGTGCTTATTTAAGCATATCTTCGGAACAATTATTAAAAATGGCCCGGCTACGATTGACTAATATTGAGTCAGCTTTCGAGGCAGTTTTTCAGCGCCGGATTAAAGTTCATTTACAGGTAGGTTCCGCTACTGCTGCCATGGCTGCGGAAGTTTCCCAATCCCCGGCGGCTAGGATACAACCACCACCAGAAACCGCACCAAACCCACCAATAACTCCCGAAAATAAAGTTATGACTGTGGTGGATATTCCCCCGATCAAAGAAGCAATTATCGAGAAAAAAGAAGCAAAGATCACCGCAGCCAGAAACCCAAAAACTCCTAGCACAGAACTGCCACAAAAAATCTTAAATTTTGATTCATCTTTAGAGACATTAGATCAAGATGTAGATGTTAGCGAAATTTTGGCGGCTGCTCAAAAGTTAGCGAAATCTTTTGATGGTGAAGTGGTCAATATGGGTTATTCACTGCCGGAAAATTCGGCCGCAGAAACTAAAGTTAATAAGTCTGTGGAAAATATGACTATCGTGCGCGGGAGACCTGATGTTAACGAAATTTTAGACAGTTTGGAGGAGGACGAAGACCTGCCTTTTTAAAGCTATCTCAACGGCTTGTGCTAAACTGATAAGATATGCCACGTCTCAGGATTGGCTATTCTTGCTCAAATTCTAGCTACTAGACCTATGACACCCGAAACTAAGGACAGAATCGATCAATTAGTTCAGAATAACAAAGTTCTTGTGTTCATGAAGGGCAATAAATTAATGCCTCAGTGTGGTTTCTCGAATAACGTCATACAAATTCTCAATATTCTGGGGGTTTCCTACGAAACTGTCGATATTCTGCAAGATCAGGAGTTAAGACAAGGAGTTAAGGAGTATTCCAATTGGCCGACTATTCCCCAAGTCTATATCAACGGTGAGTTTATTGGTGGTTCCGACATTATGATCGAACTCTATCAAAATGGGGAACTACAACAAATAGTCGAGGTAGCCTTAGCTTCCTAAAAATTTTCTAGGTTAGGTTAGCTATCCTAACCTAGTCCAAACCTACCAAACAGTAATCAGTGATCAGTGATCAGTGAAAAGACGGCAATTTTCTACTTAAGACTGTTGGGTACATCTCAGTTTTGTAGAAATATCTATATGACATTTTTGTCCGACGCAGTTCGATAAACTCACTGACCACGATCTTGGTGTCAACTTAAGCAAGAGGCTTAATTATAAAGAGTACCTGATAATCCAAAAGGAAGATAGTAAAAAACGGTAAAATAACGAAAAGAAATCAGAGGTGAGTCGGTGAAAACGCGCTCTAAGCAACGACCTAGAAAAAAGGGGAATCCCGAATTACGCTGTCAATTTCAGTCGCCAGCCTTGCACATTCGGATATTCTCGACGCTGTGTGATAATCAGTGCTTATCATTCGTAGGAGTCTTGCTAGGCAAGGCTTTGAAGACTATATTTACGAAAAATTATCCCTATTCTTCTTCTTTCCACACAGAAACAAGAAGAGCCGTTTTTTTACGGTTACTTCCAAGTACCTTCGTACACGACCAAATGAGGGCGGCAGTCAGTTTATGGAGTTGATGGAGTTGGAGGGAAATAAACCCAAATCTCAATCTTCCCATTAGGAGCATCCCAGTCCAGTAATTCTAGTAGATCCGATTCTAGTAGGTCTTTAGGTAAATTTATGTTTTTATTATTATTCACATAACTTTGAGTGAGTTCCTCTAGATTTTTAGCTCGTTCTCTATCCCCAGCATGAAAATATTTGATCCTACTGATTGGCTGATCATTCTTTAAAGAATATGTATTTTGAACATCTTCTTTTTTAATCGGATGTAAATCAATTGTGTAATTTTTACCTAGATATTGCTTAAATTTACTCACTTCTTCCTCGTTCTCGTTATAGTAAATAACAACACCAAAATCAAAATTTTTAGTTATTTGTTCAACAATTTTCTCTCTAGGATCGTTGTTCTTTTTGTAGCCTTCTTGAAGTTTTCTAAGCTCTTTAATAATCCCATTAGCTTGATTCGGATCCCTTTCGCCAATAATCATAAGAGCCGTAAAAGTATCTTGAAACTCTGGTGTTTGTCCTATAAATTCTTGATCTGTATTCGAAGGTTTAGACATTAACTCTTTAAATCTTGATCTATAAATTTGCGTTGCTATCTCAGCAATCATCTGCTTAGAGCTTTCATCATTGTCAGCTATCGTCCGATTCAAAGCAATTAAAGCGATATCTTTTTTTAATTTAGGGCTTTGTAAATCTCCAATCAATTTTTGAATTAATTCCGCCGTTTGAATGTTGGTTTTAAATCCTTCTAATTGAATCTCAATATTTTTGGTTTTCTGTTGCAGCTGAGAAGTCTGATATACTATAAACCCATTGAAAATGGCAATAATCATTAAAACAAATGTCGATAAAGACGAGACACCTATACTTATTTTATCTAAGCTATCTTTAGGCTCATTATTCTTGTCAGACATAGTTAACTCCTTCCTTGTGTACTCACTTAAATATTCACACCACACCCCGCATCACCTGCACCAATTCCCCCACTACCTAATCCTGCTTACTCCTTGCCTCAACCAGTTGGCCATTCCCTGACTGCCTGACACATCTCAGTGAAGTCTGGGTCAATCGGGGGTGGCAAGTCAAAGAGCAAATGCGAGAAAACCAAATCCGTTCGTAGAAATATTATCGGGCTAGGTTAGAGACAAAGTAAGGCTGAGGAGCTTTGGGAAACAGAGGAATAGGGGCAAAAAGTTCTCATCCTTTAGATAGAACACCCCGAATCCAACACAACTCGATTCTAACCCACTTTCCCAGAAACATTGAATCTCCTAACAAAACTTTACATTTAAGGACATAACAACCCCAAAACGCCATTTTTCAATAGGTTATCACCATAAGTTAGAGAGAGTCACTCCCCTTTAAAACTGTCCTTTGAATTGTTCTTTATCTTGTGCTATCAGGAAACTTTGTTGGGGGATACCGATGTGAATTCCCTTCTCCTCAAAAGCAATCTTGAGACGACGACGATACTCTCTTTCTATGTCCCATTGTCGTAATCTTTTGACGACAATTCTGAGCATAATTTCCATTCCTGTGTGAGAAACCCGACTAACACCAGCAACCTGCACGGGATTGATGATATCTTCTTGCCATTGTGGATCTACAGCCATATTTTCAGCGATGGCTGCCATTAAAGAGATCGCCAGATCTGGCTCGGTCTGATAGGCGACTTCGATGGTAAAATCGACCCGCGCCCAATCTTTACTGAGGTTGTGTGCGCTAATAATTTGGTTATGGGCAATAGTGATTAAACGTCCATCAGCAGCCCGCAATTGAGTCGCTCGCAAACTCATATTTTCCACCAAACCGATAAACTCCTGAAACTGGATCATATCACCGACAGTGTATTGGTCTTCAAAGATAATTAGAAAACCGTTAATCCAATCTTTTAAAAGATCCTGA
>NZ_JASJFG010001050.1:0-7524 GCF_030065375.1 Microcystis sp. M49636_WE2
AATCGGTATCTGGTTTACGGCGATGGGTGTTAGCACCATGGCGTTCAACCTCAACGGTTTCAACTTCAACCAGTCGATTCTCGATTCTCAAGGTCGTGTAATCGGTACTTGGGCCGATGTGTTAAACCGCGCTGGTATCGGTATGGAAGTAATGCACGAGCGCAACGCTCACAACTTCCCCTTAGACTTAGCTAGTGGTGAACAGGCTCCTGTAGCTCTGACTGCTCCTGCTATCAATGGTTAATTCCTAGTCTGAACGAAAAGGCACTCCCGCGAGGGGGTGCTTTTTTGTTGTTAGAATAGAAGGTGGTTTTTTGAGTTTGAGGTTAAATTATGATCAGTTTAGAACAAGCTTTAAATACTGTTGAGCAACTATCTTTAGAACAACAGGAAATGTTATTAGAAATTTTACAAAATCGTTTACTTGATATTCGTCGTCAAGAAATTGCTAGGGATGCTAGGGAGTCAATTAATGCTTTTCATCAAAGAGAATTTAAACCTCAACCCCTAGAAATTGTTCTGAGAGAATTGAGAGAAACTTTAGAATAGATATTATGAGAGAACTGGTTTTAACGCCTAAATTTAAGCGGACTTTCCGTAAGTTTGTTCTCAGAAATCCTCAGCGACAGAAAGCGATTGAGAAAACATTGGCACAAATGAGGGAAGATATTTATTTTTTGAACTTGGGAACTCATTCATTAAAAGGGGAATTATCGGGACTTAAAGCTTGTTCTTGTGGTTATGATTGTCGGATTATTTTTTCTATAGAAATTGAGCCAGACACCCAGGAGGAAGTTGTCATTCTACTTGACATTGGTACTCATGATGAAGTGTATTGATAAAATAGGAAAAACTAGAAAGCGATCCTGCGGGTTTCTGCGTTGCGGTACACATATATTTATAATAAAATAAATTTGGCTCTCTTAGGTTTGGTGGGTAAAATGTATTCTAAGATACAGTCCTGGTGACGAGCGAGTGGAGCAAACCACAAAGACACAAAGGACACAAAGATTGATCGCTCCTATGTAAGTTAAACTGATCACACAAAGAATAAGAGATTCCAGGTTTTTATCGAGAGTTAAGAGGTAAAATGATGACTTTGCAAGAAATGATCAAATCTTTTGAGAATTTATCAGAGGATGAACAGGAGTCATTGTTAGAGATTTTGTGTCAATATAGAGCCAAAGCAAGAGAAAGAGAAATTTTAGCTAATTTTAAGGAATTGAAAGAGGCGATCGCTACTGGAACGGCCAGAAAGGGAACCGTAGAAGATTTGATTGCCGATTTGAATGAGGATTAACAATGGATTTAATATGGAGTGATGGGTTTAAGCGTTCGTTTAAGAAGCTAATCAAGAAAAATCCCCAGTTAAAACCTAAAATTTTCGATGTACTTAGAAAACTGGCAGAAGACCCATTTACACTGTCTTTAAAAACCCATAAGTTGAGTGGTAATTTAGAAGAGTTATGGTCTTGTACTGTAGATTACGATTGTCGAATTATTTTTAGTTTTTCGGAAGATGGAGAATATTTAGAAGTTATCATCTTGTTAATTGATATTGGTAGTCACGATCAGGTGTATAGAAAATAGTATAGACTGGAAAGCGATCCTGCGGGTTTCTGCGTTGCGGTACACATATATTTATAATAAGATAAATTTTTCCTAATCGTTAGGATTTTTTTTAAGATAAGATTTAAAGACAGGATTAATAGGAAAATAGGACGAGGTTTCTGATGGTAATTTATCCAGTAAACAGCGTCTCATTAATGATTGAATAGTTGCCCAAAATTCAGATTGAGAAAGGTCAAGATTAGCAGTTTTGGGAAACTTTTCTACCGCTTCAGTTTGATTAGCTAACCAGTGTATCACCTTTTTTTCTGTTGCGGATAAACGCTGTAAATGACATTCGATCGAGTCTTCTATATCTCCTAAATAAATTTCATTTTTCATTTGTTCTAAAAATAAAGATACTTCCCCATCAAATAGCTCAATAAGGGTTGAGGAGATGATATTTAACCAGTTAGGATGACCTTGATAAAGTTCCCTCAGTTCCGTCCATTTCTCCTCATTTTTTAAACCGTATTCTTTGAAGATTTCTTCAAATTCTGTCGTTAAACCTTGCAGGTATAAAGTTTTAATTTTATCGGATTTTAAGGTAACAAAATCTCTGGGAAGTTCCCAACTAATTAAAATCAAACAACTTTGATGAGATGTGGTAGCAATTTGCTGAAAAAATTTATGATAATCCTGACAGTCGCTTAAATATTTACCTGCTAATTCCCCCGGTTTAAAAATATTCTGCACATCATCAAGAATAATTAAACAACGATAGGAGCTTAGATAATCTATTATATCAGGTAAGGGGGTTGATAGAGATTGGCTGAAAAACTGTTTTAGATCATCTTTGAGAGCGATTAATTGAGGAATATTTTCCAGACTGCGGTAAATAATATAATCAAATTGTGGGGCAATTTCTGAAATTAATTTAAGGGTTAAGGCTGTTTTTCCAATTCCACTTAACCCATAAATAGTAATTAATCGAGTTTTATTATCTAGCCATTCTTTTAAGGTTGATATTTCTAACTTACGTCCATAGTTACACCCTAATTCAGGAGCTTTTGTTAGGTTAATTATTGGGTATAGATGATCATTATCTGGAAAATTTGAAGACTTTTTTAAGTTGTTTTCTGAATAGGGGTTATTTTCTCTACAGACATTAACATGATGATTTCTTATATTATTATGTGGAGAGTTAACAAAATTATAAATAGTAGATGAAGCTTTATTTTCTAAAATAGAACGAACATTAGACTTTTTTATATCTTCTTCAAAAACATCTGATAACAGTTGCCATAACTTCCATGCTTCTTTTTTTATATGGTCATAACTGCGCTGATTATCTTTGGCAATTTCTTCGTAATCTTGATGTTCCCAAATACCCTGTAAGATGGATTCTTGCAACGAATCAAGATGTTTACCAGTTTTCTCTAATACCTGTTTATCTGTCCATTCTAAAAGGGTTTGAATATCCATATAAGTAAGTGATAGAACTTTTGTATTACTGTTTGGGATAAGGGAACAGATTTTAGTTTTCTCGTTTTTTTATAAATATTTGCCAAATTATTTTATTTCTGACATTTAAACCTCCTGATTTGTTTCCGACTGTCACCTGTTACTTAATCGATTAATATTAATGCCAATGCTTGATTAATAATTTGATTTTTATCGATCATAGCTTCAATTTCTTCTGGTTGATATATACCTTCAAAAGCTTCTAATGCCGCTTGTCTCAAAGCCGAAGAATAAGCATCATCTAAGGTTTCTTTTAATTCTTCTGATGTTAGATAATTTCCTCCAGTTTTACGTCGTTGATTAATGCGTTGAATCTGTCGAACAGAATTAGAAATAGAGGTTTCCCATGAGCGGGTACTGCGGTTTTCTGCTTGCTGCTTAATCAGATGTAATAGGACAATAATACTAAAGCTAAAAATCTTATTGATCTTATCATCCTTACTCATTTCTGTCATTTCCTCTACCAAAATCAAGGCATCGGGAACATTGCCAGCTAGTAATAGATTTTTTAACTCTAATAATTCTTCCATTTTTTGCCTTTTTTTACTGATTAACCTCTTAATTTAGTAATTTGTCCTTTACATTAGATATTGTTAAAGTTGGAAAAACAAGCGAAAACTTTTGCCTGTTCTCTTGCCTTATTAAGGAAAATTTAGCCTTGTTTCATGAGCCTTGCCCTCCTTTTTGTCACTAAATCCCACTTTATCCCACGAAAATTATTATATCAGAAAATCCAAAATGGCCACAAATTCCCACAGACAAAACCAAAGTGAACATCTAGATTGTAAGAATCACTTAGTTTTTTGGAGTCTTATCAGGTTATGAACAAGATACTAGCTAATTGTATCAGCTTAGGGATCGGATTGGGTGCGATCGGGGTGACTTTCCCCGCACAAGCCGCCTCTTTTCAGGGGTTAGGAGACTTACTGGGGGGGGGTTTCATAAGCGTGGCTTCAGGAGTATCAGGAGATGGGTCTGTTGTTGTTGGTTATAGCATTAGTGGTACTGGTCTGGAAGCATTCCGTTGGACACAAGCAACGGGGATGGTCGGACTAGGAAACCTACCTGGGGGGATCTCTAGCAGTGCTTCAGGAGTATCAGCCGATGGGTCGGTTGTGGTTGGTTACAGCAATAGTGCTAATGGTAATGAGGCATTCCGTTGGACACAAGTAACGGGGATGGTGGGACTAGGGAACTTACCGGGGTGGAGCTCTAGCCGTGCTTCAGGAGTATCAGCAGATGGGTCGGTTGTGGTTGGTTACAGCGATAGTTTGGATGAGGTATTCCGCTGGACACAAGCAACGGGGATGGTCGGACTAGGTAACTTATTTGGGGGTGGTCTTTTTCGTAGGGTGTTGTGGTCTGGTATCCCAGCAGTGTCAGCCGATGGGTCGGTTGTGGTTGGTTATACCAGCGGTAATGAGGCATCCCGTTGGACACAGGCAACGGGGACGGTTGGACTAGGGAGCTTGCGTTTTTCGGGCGTGGCTTCAGGAGTATCAGCAGATGGGTCTGTTGTTGTTGGTCAAAGCATGAATGCTAATTTTGCTCAGGAGGCATTCCGTTGGACACAAGGGACGGGGATGGTCGGACTAGGGGGACCTAGCTATGCTAATGGAGTATCAGCCGATGGATCTGTTGTGGTTGGTACAAGTAATGAAAGTAATGAGGCATTTATCTGGAATAGCACCCAAGGGATGCGGAGCTTAAAACAGGTTTTAACTAATGATTATGGGTTAAATTTAAACGGTTGGGATTTGATCGAGGCGACTGGAATTTCTGCGGATGGACTGTCTATCGTGGGTTTCGGATTTAATTCCAGTGGTAATACTGAAGCTTGGATTGCTAGTTTAGATGGAGAACCAGTTCCTCCAGGGACAACGCCTACCAATCCGCTTCTCCCTACCCCAAATCCAAGCAACCCCGACGGTTTTACCTTTCCTGGTGTTCCCGTCGGTGATAATGGATTGGGTATAATTGACCCCATCTTTTTCGATCCCATTGTGTCGGTAGGATACGATTACGCAGTGACAGGCGGACCCTTATTCGCCTCTGTTTTAATCCCCAATGCTCTCCCCCAGGGCGACAGTAACTTTATCCTAGAATTACCCGGATTTGGCAATTATTCTCTAGTTGCGGGAACAACTTTCAACTTGTTGGGTGTTAATCCCCTTGGCTTTAGTGATTTTCGCATCAGTGATATCGATCCTGCGGAAATGCTCGATCCAACTAATCCTACTGCTTTTGTGACGGGGTTAACATTTACTGCTCCTGGAACAGTAACAGTCACCCAAAACCCTATTATTCAAAATACTGGTGGCGTTAGTGTTCCTGAACCGTCCAATTTATTGGGTTTAGGATTACTCGGATTCGGTGCTTTCTTGACGGGAAAATTAAATAAGAAGCAAGCCAAAAAAGACTCCTAATAGCAATTATCGTTAATCCTGTTGCTTATACAACATGATGGCGATTTCCAGCTTCAATCATCAACCTAACTTTGAGTGGAAAGTCTATAAATTCCCTATTTTTAGCATTTCAATCAGTTAGCATCTCAATCATTAGATAAAAGGGCATCCTCGAAAGGGGTGCTTTTTTGTCGTTCGGATGTATCGATCGAGCTACAATAAAAGGGACTTCTCTAGGCGAAAATATGGCTACAGGCATCGATATTAGCGAATTTATTGTTGCTAGTCCGGATATTTGTAATTCCCGTCCCCGGATCGCGGGAACTAGAATCACGATTCAAAGTTTAGTCATGGATCATAAAACGGGAATGAGTGCCGAAGCGATCGCTAAGGAATATCCTCAGTTAAGTCTGGCTCAAATTTATAGCGCTCTAGCGTATTATCACGCGAATAAAGAACAGATAGAGGCCGATATCGATGCTTACCGAGCCGATTGTGAAGACTGGGAATCACGATATCGAGCCGGTGAATTTTAATGAGTCAAATCCGTCTCTACCTTGATGAAGATGCGGGTCAACGCTCGGTCGTGGAAGCTTTGCGGAATCTGCGGTCAGTAAGGTATAGTCATTTCAATTAAAATTGAGAATATTAATCCCAGAGTTCATAAGGGTTTTGTCGGTATAGAGTGTATCAGACTTATCTGAAATGACTATAACAGGTGCAAGATTTTGAGAGAATTGTGGTTCAAAACCTTACGTCCTGTAGGGGCGAAGCATTCGGGCATAACCTATCGCTGAAACCGTAGATTTCCTATCCGAATGCTTCGCCCCTACTTTTTGCCGCAAACCCTACTTAGAAAACTGGACGAAGAGCCATTTACACCGTCTTTAAAAACCCATAAATTAAGGTGTAATTTAGGAGAGTTATGGTCTTGTACTCTTGCTTACGATTGTCGAATTATTTTTAGTTTTCAGAGAGGAATCGTCTGATTAAATCTTCCCGTGAAGACTCCAATAATAAACGACTAGACTCCATCGGTGATAACTTGAGCAACTCATCAATAACTTTTATTAAAGACTCATCCAATTCTCCAAACCTCACTTGCATTAAATTTTCAATAATTTGTCGTTGTCCTTGTTGAAGTCCTTGTTGAAGTCCTTCTCGTTTGGTCGCCTCTTTCCACTCTAAATAAGATTGAGATAAAGCCATAAATACCTCCCTATCTTCTGATTCTAAAAGATTATTAACTTCAACACTCACACGCCAACTAATCAATAATTCCATGACATTTTGACGGAAGGAATCGCCAGAAGGCAACTCAAGCAACTCTCTCACCGCTTGGCTTTGGGTTTTCCCCCGTCCCAACAATCTTAACAGTAAAGTGTCTGGGGTAATAGGTAACTGATTAATCGCTATAATTGCCGTTCGGTGAGAGGGAGATAAAAAGTAAATCCCTTCTGTCCAGTTTTCTAGTTCTAATTTAGCATCAAAACTCTCTAGTATCTGGAAACTAATAGAAGTAGCCAAAATCCATAATTTAGGTAAGTCATCCTCGTTTAACTCAGTTTTTTCCCGTTTCCCTTTCCGTTGAAGTTCAGCGAAAATCGAAAACAATTTTAAGATACAGTTGCGAATTTCCGTTCGATTGGGAGCATTGCGAAAAGGCTCAAGCAAAGTGCTTGTTGTCACCATTTGCCCTAAAAGACCCAAAGATTGAGCATTTCCCCGCATATTAGGGTGAGGAGAGAAGAAAATATCCACCTGACGGGTTTCATCCGCCACCTCCTTGCTAACTTCCACCTTTCCCAGAGGAGACAGCAATTCTTCTAGGTATTGTTTGGCAAATTGGTCGTGAGGTTGTCGATTGACGCTCCCCGCTCTAAAGAGACAGGGATTCTTCGTTCATTGAGTCTCCGTTAGCAAGCAGGATTTCTCCAACCAACCAAGAGGGAATCTCTCCCGAAGCGTTTAAAGTTTGCGTGCGCCCCACGCTACTTAATCCCTTTTGCAAGATGTTTAAAGCGGCGTTTCTGTCTCGACAATCTGT
>NZ_JASJFG010000729.1:0-2036 GCF_030065375.1 Microcystis sp. M49636_WE2
AAAATAGGCTTTTCGAGGGTAATTCTTGTTTTAATTCTCCATGTACGCAGTCTTTAAAAGCCTCTATTTCGTTCCAAGACACGATTAAGAGTGGCTTTTAGGCTAAGTATAATTACTTATCGCGTAAGTGAGATGCTCCCGAAGGCACGAAGGCAATGCCTTCGGCATCGCACTGAAAAAAGCTCCCCACTTCCCCAACACTGAATAATAGGTTCCAATCTCAGTGATCTGTGCTACCATTCGGGGTAAATTCAAGCGATCTCCAGACACCTATGAGCAAGGTTCTCGTGTTGAATGCCTCCTACGAACCGCTAAATATTACCAGTTGGCGGCGTGCGATCGTTTTATTGTTGAAAGGAAAAGCTGAATCCCTAGAACATAACGGAAAAGTGGTTTGTCGTGACTTACCCCTACCTTCTGTTATCCGTCTTAGGCAATACGTCCGTGTTCCCTACAAGGAAATTCCTTTAACCCGTCGTAATATCCTCGAACGAGATCATCACACTTGTCAATACTGTCTCTACCGAGGTGAACAATTAACCATCGATCATGTGATTCCCCGTTCTCGCGGAGGGGGTGATACCTGGGAGAATTTAGTGGCGGCTTGTGTGCGTTGTAATGTGCATAAGGGCAATCGTACACCAAAAGAGGCCAATATGTCCCTACGCGCCCAGCCGCGTCGTCCCTACAGCAGTCTCCACTTTGAGCTATTAAAGCACACCAGGGAGAATCACAATCAGGAATGGCGTAAATATGTCATCGGCATTTAGGGTGAAAAAGGCATGGTGAAACCAAGACCAAAATTGATTCCCATGCCATTATTATTAGTCTGGGTGCGAGGATTGGCAACTCCCGTGCCTAGATAAACCGCACAACCGCGACAGGGGGTATTGACTCGGTAGCGCACCGCCATGGGATCATTGGGATCAGTGATAGTTACTCCCTGATGGTTTAAATCTTTAATTAGATTGGTAACGGGTTTGAAAAAATCGGCGCTGGGGGGTTGACTTGGTTGCAGTTCTAGGGTTTGTTCTTGGGAAGCAAGAACGATTTCCGAAGCGATAACTAGCAGCAGAGAGGTAGTTAAGCCAAATAAACCCAGATTATTTTTGATCTTCATCTTTTTTATCACCGAGAGATTGTTAATTTCTTCTGGTGAGAATTCTAGCGTTTTCTCACCAGAAAGGAACCTAATCAGTAAAAAAAATTTACTGATTTCTACCATACTTATAATAAGCGGCACAAGCACCTTCACTAGAAACCATACAAGTGCCGATGGGATGTTCGGGAGTACAAGCAGTCCCAAATACTTTACATTCCCAGGGTTTTAAAACACCTTTAAGAATTTCGCCACACTGACAAGCTTTGTGATCTTTAACGCGCTGATTGGGTAAAGTAAATTTCTTCTCCGCATCAAAATTACTGTACTCATCTCGCAGTTTTAAACCTCCTTGAGCAATTTCTCCTAAACCTCGCCATTCAAACTGATCCCGCAGTTCAAAAACTTGGTCGATTGCCGATAAAGCGACTCTATTTCCTTGATTTTGTACCACTCGATCATACTGATTTTCGATCTCACATCTCTGCTCATCTAATTGTTTTAATACCATCCAAATTGATTGGAGAATATCCAAAGGTTCAAACCCAGAAACTACCACAGGTTTATGATATTCTTGGGCAATAACTTGATAGGGTTCTGTGCCAATTACCATGCTAACATGACCGGGACCAACAAAACCGTCTAACTGTAGATCTGGGTTATCTAACAAAGCTTTCAGAGCGGGAATAATCACCACATGATTAGAAAATAAACTAAAATTAGTGATGCCATCTCTTTGGGCTTCTAAAACAGTTAAAGCTGTGCTAGGAACGGTTGTTTCAAAACCTAATGCTAGAAATATTACTTCTTTATCGAGATTTTCTCTGGCAATTTTTAAGGCATCGCGAGGAGAATAAACCATGCGAATATCATCACCTTTTGCTCGTGCTTGCAGCAGACTCAAATGGGAACCGGGGACACGCATAGTATCGCCAAA
>NZ_JASJFG010000187.1:0-1730 GCF_030065375.1 Microcystis sp. M49636_WE2
AGAATTGCCGACGGGTTTTTTAGAAGGTGGGCCCGATTTAGTGGTAGAAATTCTCTCTCCAAGGAATACAGTGGCAGAAATCGAGGACAAAATTGCCGAATATTTTGCCAATGGGACTCGTTTGCTCTGGGTTATCAGTCCAGGTCAACACTATGTTTTAGTTTATCGTTCCGGGTACGAACCGCAGGGATTATTAACATCAGGAGATTTTTTGGAGGGGGAAGATGTGGTTCCGGGGTTCACTTTTCGCGTGACCGATTTGTTTCAAAAACTATCTTTTTGACTCTTTCTTCTCAACAAATCGGCTAATAAATCGGCACTGTCACTAATGGCTAGATGAGAAGCTTGTTGGGCCATGGCGGCCAATTTTTCGGGGTTAGACCATAAATCGAGGACTAATTCGCTTAAAAACTGAGCAGTTAACTCATTTTGACGATAAAGATAAGCGGCTTGAGCTTCGGCGAAAACTTTGGCATTGTAGAACTGATGGTCTTCGGCAGCAAAAGGATAGGGAATTAAAATCGAAGGCGTACAAGTGATCGCTAATTCCGTTAAAGTGCCGGCACCGGAGCGACTGATAGCCAGATTAGCTCTTTGCCATAATCCCGCCATATTGTCGTAAAAAGGCCGGGAAAAATAGTTAGAATGGCGCAAACTATCCGCTTCGGGGTCGTTTTCTCCCGTTAGATGCACGATATAAATGCCTTTTTCTAACCATTGGGGAGCGCTTTGTCGGACAAGTTGATTAAGAGCCACGGCCCCTTGAGAACCACCGGCAACGACAATTAAAAAAGCAGTCTCTGGAATCGGTAAATCTAGGGACTGGGGAATGAGAAACTGCTCGCGTACTGGCGTACTAACCCAAGTGCTGCGAGTGCCGGGTAAATAGCTGGCGGTTCCCTGAAAACCGAGGGCAACCGTATCACACCAGCGACCGAGAACTTTAGTGACTTTGCCCGGTATGTAGTTAGATTCGTGTAGGATGACGGGAATATTGGCTAAACGAGCCGCTAAAATGGTCGGGCCTGCGATATAACCCCCGGTGGTAAAAACTGCCGCTATCTGACGTTTTTTGATTAAACTACGCACTTGCCAAATGGCCCACAGTTGACGAAGCAGAATCTTGAGAGTTTTTAACCCCAAACGGGTTTGAAATCCCTCAATGGGGATGGTGTGCAGGGGATAGGTTTTTGGAACTAAGGACTGTTCGAGACGGTCTGGAACTCCTAACCATTCAATCTCGTAATCCGGCAAGCGCTCGGCCAGGGCCAAGGCGGGAAATAAATGACCACCAGTACCACTAGCGGCAATCAAGAGACGGGTTGGAGTGCGTGCCATAATTCGAGAGAGGGTAAATTCAGCCCTAGAATGAAATAATCTACCATAGTTATTGATCGATCCTTACACAAACTATCACTAATGCGTAACTTGAACACGATCCCCGATAAATTTTTTCGTCAATCCCTCAATTTTTCCCTGTCGTTGCTGTTAGGTTTGGGGTTAACTTTCACCCTTGCCACCGGTCTGCGGGCCGAAAAGCCAGAAACTGCTCCGGCTAATTTAAAAACCCTTATCTCCAAAATCGAAACGGCGGCTAATGAGCGAAATCTCAAGCAATTAATGGAGTTTTATAGTCCGAAATTTACTAACTCCGATGGCTTGACCTACGAAAAAACTAAAAAGGCTTTAACTCATTTTTGGGAACGTTATAACAATCTACAATACACCAC
>NZ_JASJFG010000624.1:0-1006 GCF_030065375.1 Microcystis sp. M49636_WE2
GAACGAGTGACAAACCAAAGAAACCCCAGATAGGGAAACAGGGAAATGGCAAATAAACTCTCTTTATTCATTGTTAACGCTAATTTTACTGGAACGCCACAGCCACCAACCGGCAGCACAGAGGGTAAAATTTCCTAAGACAGTCATGGCTGCCTGTAGGGTGACTAACCAGGATAAGGCACTGATATTATCAAAAAAATGCCATGTACAGGCACACATAGCCCCAATTAAAGCGGGTAACATTCCCCAAGATAACATTCGCCACGATCGATCGCTACTGATGTCGCCATAGGTCCAGACTAACCAGATTGCCGCTATCCATTCTACGACACTCGATACATGAACTATCCACGTCGGTATTGATAAAGCATTCATTTTTTTTATAGGAGAGAGGAGACGGGAGATAGGAGACAGGAGATAGGAGACAGGAGATAGGAGATTGTTTTTATTTATTCTCCCCACTCTACACTCCCAATTCATAATTCATAATTCATAATTCCCACTCCCAATTCATAATTCATAATTTAGAATTTATAATTCCCGAAAAATTTTCTAGCCATTTAATCACCTGTTGACCTAAACTAAGATTGTTTAATCGATCGATCTCGCGAATGCCGGTGGGACTGGTGACATTAACTTCCGTCAGATAGCCACCAATCACATCTAATCCGACAAAATATAGGCCATCTTCTCGTAATTTTGGGGCTAAAGTGGCACAGATTTCTAATTCTCGATCGGTGATTTCTGTTTTTGCCACCCGTCCACCCACCGCCATATTACCGCGAAATTCCGAACCGGTGGGAATACGATTAACTGCCCCGATCGGTTCACCATTGAGGACAATAATGCGTTTATCTCCTTCTTTGGCAGCTGGTAAATAATCTTGAATCATTACCGGTTCTTGTCCCCATTTTGTGCTAATTTCAATCATTGAATTGAGATTGCGATCTTCGGGACTAAGAAATAAAATTCCCTCCCCTGCTTTGCCCCCCAAAGGTTTCATAAC
>NZ_JASJFG010000055.1:0-10216 GCF_030065375.1 Microcystis sp. M49636_WE2
GTGCGCGAAAAATTAATGCAGACTCTCTTGGGAATTGCCCAAAAAGATGCCGATCGCGTGGTCACTTCTCTGGTGGATTTAGGAGCATTAACTGCTAATGGTGATATGGGAGCAGTGCGGCGATCGATCCAGTATATGCTCGATAACTTCATGGATAAACCCTTTGAGGAGCAATCCGTGGCCTCTATCAGCGATGATCTCTATGAAATCGCCTACGATCAGCCTTTTCGCTTTCCCGCTACCTTTACCTTTGTCATGCGGGCATTTTCTACCCTGGAAGGGGTAGGCAAAGGACTCGATCCCGAATTTAACTTTATGGAAGTGGCCCAACCTTTTGCCCTGCAATTAGTAAATGATATGACAGGAAATAATGGCAGTAATATCCTCGATGAGTTAGGACGACAAGCAGCCCAAGTGAGCAGCACCGCCCTGAGTTTACCCCGACGCATCGATGATACGATCGAAAAATTAGAACGGGGTGATATCCGTGTCCGGGTACGTTCCAGCGAATCCGATCGACTTTTGCGGCGATTGGGTATGATTCAAATGGGAACCAACTATACTTTACTGATCAGTGCTTTGCTTATCTCAGCGACGCTTCTATTCGTCAGTGGTTTTGGTTGGTTAACTTTAGTGCCGATGGCGATTTCGCTGCTGCCGGGGATAGCCCTCTTGAGACTTTGGCGAAAAATTGAACGTCAGGATCGCATGATGTAATTGATCGCAGGATAATAATTATTGTGTTAGCAGCAGAAATTTCGATGAACAATCTTTCTTTTGGAGGACTGACCGATCCTGGTGTAGTGCGATCGGTTAATCAGGATAGTTATTATATCGACCCCGAGCGGCGCTTTTTTATCGTTGCCGATGGTATGGGGGGTCATGCGGGGGGCCAGGAAGCTAGTCAAATCGCCACTGAAACTATCCAAGCTCATCTAGAAGAACACTGGAATTCGCCCCGGGCTGCCGGGGAATTGCTGCAGGAGGCAATTACCGTCGCTAACGAGAAGATTATCGAAGATCAGCTGAAAAATCCCGAAAGACAGGACATGGGGACAACCCTAGTCATGGCTATCTTCCGAGATGATGGCTCTTGGTACACCCATATTGGTGATTCCCGTCTCTATCGCTTTCGTGAGCAAAAATTAGAACAGGTGACGGAGGATCATACCTGGGTAGCTAGGGCGATAAAAATGGGCGATCTGTCCGAAGAAGAAGCCAAAAACCACCCTTGGCGGCACGTTTTATTTCAATGTCTCGGTCGTTGCGATTTGCCCCCAGTGACGGTATCTCCCCTCGATCTGCAATCCGGCGATAGTTTAATTCTCTGTAGTGATGGTTTGACGGAAGAACTGTCCGACGAGGAAATTAGCGATTATTTGCAAACCGGTGCCGATTGTCAGGAAATTGTCGAAAATTTAGTGGCAGCGGCCAAAAAAGCTGGCGGTTCCGATAATATCACCGTGGTCATGGTAAGCTGTTGACTACCTAGGGTTTGCGGCAAAAAGTTTCTCGTGGGGAAGTGGGGAGATGGGAATTATGAATTATGAATTATGAAGTGGGGAAGTGGGGGAATTTCAACTAACACCCTAAAACCCTAAAACCCTAAAACCCTATCTCCTGCCGATCGCCGATCGCCTCATCTCAACAAGCAATTTAAATGCGTGGGCAGCTTACTCGATCGCTCCTGCTTGTTTTAATAAAGAAACGATCGCGTGATGGTGATTAAATTTAGCTAACATTAAAGCGGTCATTCCCCCTTGATTTTTCTGATTTAAGTACACTTTTCCCCCGTCTAACAAAACTTTAACCGTGTCGAGACAACCGTGATAACTCGCCCACATTAAAGGGGAAGCGCCGCTAAAATCGAGTTTATTGACATCGGCGCCGATATCGATTAACCGGCGCACCAGTTGACTATTATTGCCCTCACAAGCTTTCATGAGGACGGTTTTGCCATCGGGATAAACGGCGTTGGGATTAGCCCCGTAGTCGAGGAGATAACGGCAGATTTCCGTAAATTGGCGCTGTAAAGCTAAAGTTAATGGTGTTTCTCCCTGCTGAGTTAGGTTAGGCTCCGCCCCCTGTTTTAACAATTCTAAAACGATCGCTTCGTATCCTTGTACCGTGGCGATGATCAGGGGTGTATCACCAAAATGGTTGCGGTGATTGACAAAAGCGCCGGCTTGTACTAGGGCCTGGACGATCTCTAGATGTCCTTCGATCGTCCCTAAATGCAGAGCCGTTTCCCCAGCCTGATTTTGATTGTCAATACTAGCCCCCTTAGCGAGTAAAAGTCGGACAATATCGAAATATCCCTCAGCAGCAGCGATCATGAGGGCAGTTTCTCCCTCCTCCGTGCTGATGTTCGGATTTGCTCCCGCTTGCAGTAAAGTTTGCACGCTGCCGAGATTTCCCCTCTCTACAGCCAAAATTAGGGGAGTTTCCCCGGATAAAGTGGGAGAATCGAGGGGCATACCACGGGTAATAAACAATTCGAGGATTTCTGGGCAATTGGCGGTGAGAGCCTGTAACCAAGCTTCTTGACGTATTTCGTCATCTACACCACTATCGAGCAGTAAACGGACAATTGCGGCGTAATTTTGTCTGATCGCTACAGATAAAGCCGTATCTCCATCCCGATCGCGCATATTGACCCGAGCACCGGCGGTTAATAACTGTTCTGCGATCGCTGTATGACCCTTATAAACGGCGATCATTAGTGCTGGTGTACCATCTTGATTGAGCTGATTGACATTAGCGCCGACGGCGATTAATTGAGCAAGGATTTCACTGTGATTGAGGGCAGCCGCTAACATGAGAGGGGTTAAACCTTGAGGTTGTTTACTTTTGTTGATATCAGCCCCAAATTCTCGCAAAATCGCCACAATTTCCCTATGACCCCCCTGCACGGCATAGATTAAGGCCGTAGTATTTTGCACATCAGTGGCGTTGACATTTGCCCCCTGACTCAGTAAAGCTTGAACCCGCGCGAGATTGCCCTGACGCGCCGCTTGTATTAACAAGATATCCCAATTAGAAGCCATTAACAGTGACCGATCGGCAGAAAGTATTTTTTCTATTATCGATCTTTCTAGACAGGTAAACGGACAGAAAAGCTACTACCCCGTTCTAATTCTGAGGTGACGGCAATAGTTCCCCCATGAGCATCAATAATGCGACGGGAGAGATAAAGTCCTAACCCATTGTTGGAACTGTCTGGGGAACTGGAGTACAGGCGCTCAAAAATCCGGGGTAGTTCTTCTGCTGAAATGCCTATACCAGTATCCTCGACGACAATGGTGACAAAAGTATCTTCCTCTGTAGCGGGGATGAGATGAATTTTCACATCACCCTTTTGGGTAAATTTAATCGCATTGCCGATGAGATTGGTAAAAACGCGCCGCAGTTCCAAGCGATCGCCAGTTAGGAAAATTTCCCCAGCATTTTCGGCATTTAAGCTTAATTCTAGTCCTTTTTCTCGGGCAAGGGGAGTTAACTGCTGACAGACTTCTTCGAGAATATCGATAATCTTTAATTTAGTAAAATTAAGTGTCTTTTCGCCGTTTTCATAACAATAAACTTCCAAAAGATTATTAACCATTTCCAAGAGATTTGTATTACTGCGAATAATCACATGAATGACTCGACTCATTTCGGGAGTAATCTCACCGTATAAACCTTCTTGAAATAGTTCTAATATATGATTGACAGACACTAAGGGAGTTCGCAAATCGTGGGTCATCCTCGAAACAAAATCTTCTTTTTGTCTAGCCAATTGCTCTTTTTCTTGTTTGGCAATCGCCACTTCTTCTTCCGCTTCATAGATGCGTAGGGCGTTTCGCATCGCTTGATTTAAGCGCGAGGCAGAAAGACGAAATTTACTCAGATAATCGGAAGCTCCGGCTTTCATCATATCTACGGCAATTCCTTCGTCTCCGTGACCGGTTAAGACAATTAGGGGTATTTTAAGTCCCTGTTGCCGAATTTCCCGCACCAAAGTCAAACCATCTCCATCGGGTAGAAGATAATCGATAAACATACAGTCGAAAAGATTATTGGACATCTTTTCTTTAGCCTCTTGATAGTCAGCGGCTTCTGTTATTTCTATCGCCATCTCCGATGTTCTTAAGAATCGGCGCACGGCGATCCGATCTACTTCATTATCATCAACAATTAGAATTCTTAACTGGTTTAACATTGCCAATTTAAATCTGAATTTTATTACTGTCTGATCTACCCTGATAGAATACCTTGAATCGGGTTCGATGGTCAAGACATTTTCGAGGTCGATTCTTACAGCTTTTTTCTTAAAGATGAAGTATAACATAATTTGCTATTGACGACCGAATCGTGACGACTGGCCCCCCAAAACGAAAAATTAGTACCTCACTATTAAGATGACTGCCACAATCGGAAACAATACTTAGGGTTTGCTGAATAAATCTAAAAACCTTTTTGGATAAGACTTTTGGACTTTTTTCCCCTCAAAAAGTGCCAGCCATTGCGGGGATCGGGGGGAAAATTCCTGGACTTTTTCCCTGAAAATTAGGTAGTTGACCACCTGAAAATCGATGAAACCCCACACCCCACACCCCACACCCCACACCCTGCCACCACCGAAAAGCTTTTTGCCGCAAACCCTACTTAAACAAAATGGCAATGCTTCAACAGAGCGCCTTCAAGTAGGGGATGATATTCTTTTTCGGAGATAGTATAGGCCCCAAATCTAGCCAGATGGGGATTTTGCATTTGGGCATCAAATAGACAGAAATCCCGTTCTCTAAGGTGTTCGACTAGCTTGACCATGGCTACCTTAGAACCATCGGGAATTTTATAAAACATCGATTCCCCGATAAAAACCCCGCCAATGGCCAAACCTAAAATCCCTCCCGCTAATTGATCCCCTTGCCAAGTCTCGAAACTGTAAGCCCAACCGCCCTGGTGTAATTGCTGATAAATTTGCATTAACTCCGGGGAAATCCAAGTCAGCGAGCGATCAGCACAACCGGCACAAACCCCAGCAAAATCGCGGTTAATAGCCACGGTAAAGCGATTTTGATTCAAAACTCGTTTTAGGGACGTGGGATACCTAAAACGCCGATCAAGAGGGATAAGAGCGCGATTTTTACTAGAATACCAATCCAATCTGCCCCCCTCATCGGCCATGAGAAAGTAACCGCGTGCGTATCCTTGTATAATAGAGGCGGTATCCACGACTCCCCCAAGAATTCAGTCTCGTAGCCTGATCATTCTCTAATTATGCCTGATCATCCCCCACCAATTCCGCCTATTACTTTACCACCGATCGAAAATCCCCAACAGGAACAAACTTGGCTGCGCACCGCTTTACATCGTTGGTTAGATGCGGAATTTATTCCCGAAGCTATTAATGAAACTATCGCTGAACGTGCTAGTCAAATTTTTCTGCGTCAGCGTTTGGAAGGGGAAAACGATCTCGGTAGCTTGGTGATTGCGATCGTTACCGAGATGCAAGCTTTTGATTTTCGTGAAAGTTTTTATAGTGAATTCGCCATTGCTAACGCTGTCAGTGATTTAATTTTAGATAGTTTAGGGATCGATCGCTGTTGTGGCCAAAGTTAGACAGTTTTTCTTTGCTATTGGAGTTTAATTTCTATTAGCTGCTCTGCTAATTTTTCTGTGCGAATGGGGTACTGTTCATTTAAGAAGTTAACAAAATCTTCTTCGGGATGTGCCACGACGATATTACTGTAGTTTTGGGCTAATTCCTTGAGATTGAGTTTTTGCCGCCAGGATTCCACATCGCCATCCTGAAATAATTGAAACTTAACTTGATCGTTAACTAAATAGGATAATGCCAAAAAGAAACTAGGGGTATTATCGCTGATGACTATCGGCTTGGTCATGGAGTTTAAAACAGGGGCGATTTTTAGATTAGCTCCACTGGCCGTACCTCGTTGATCATCTAAAGCCGCATCAGGATTTAAACCCAGAAATACACCTGATACTATACCTAGTAGCAGCAAAATTAGCAAGATTTGTTGTCCTAAATAGTGCAGCCAATTTTTTGGCGATTTTGAGCCGATATAACTGGCAATCAGGTAGGATATAGCCATCCGGATTGCCAGAAAAGCCGGCATATAATATCTGGCTTGTAGGGAGCGGATCGATGGTTTTAATAAATCAGGTACAATTTGAAACAGTGTCGGAACAACAATCAAAGTTATGAGGAATAACCAAACTTTCGGCGATGCGTATCGGATGAGATAGTAAAGAGAATAAACCACTAACAATAATATTAATAAATGTAAAGCCGATTCTAATCTTCCTTTGCGGTGAAAGAAATTCACAAATACATGACCAGTATGACGGAATAAGGCTTGAGATATTTCGATGATATTAGTCTTAAACTGTCGATAGTATTGGGTGTTGCGATCAATTTTGTCTAGGTTGGTAAAAATCACGAATAGCCAAGGGCTAAATAAAACTAAGCTGCCAACACCTGCCAATACATAGCTAACAACTGTCCTTGTAATTTTCAATCTCTCTAGAAGAATCACATATAAAGCTTGGGCGATGGCGACGGGAGCAGAAAATAAATGAGTATAAAAAGTCAAGGCTAAACTGAGGCTATACCAGAGCCAACTTTTAAGCGTATTTTTACGGATTGCTCGTAAAAGAGCAATTCCTGATAAAAAAATTGTCACTGTCCAGCAACTATATTGGGTAGCGTTTTGTGCCGAAAGTATCCGAAGGGGAGAAACAGCGAATAAAGCGATTGCAATCGAGGCCGTTAGCGAAGAATCGAACAATTCTAGGCATAACCAATAAAGGCAAGCAATGGCTAGGATGCTTAAGAAAATCGAGAAAGTTCTGGCCGAATGTTCGATGGGGATTAACTGCATCCAGAAGCGCGCTAACAAATTGTATAGGGGAGGATGTTCTGGATTCCTCATCATAGAGCGCAAGGCATCGGATAGAGAGCGTTCGGAATGAGGATATTGAAAATATTGTAGGTCTTTCCTGCCAATAATTTCACCGTTGAAAGCCTGCTCCCGCACGTCTTGAGTCGTGTATCCCGAAAAACGCATAATACGTCTAACTTCATCGGCACTATAGACTTTTTGCTCTACATTGAAAAATCGTAGGCCAATTCCGATTAATAAAATAGCAATGATCAAAAACTTTCCGAAATTAGCGGCCAATCGATCGGGTAAATATTTTCTCTGATCCATCATAAGTTTATTTGTCCGTAGGTCATCAATCAACAAGAATTAATTGATAGTTGTTTGAAAAGTTTAATTAATTTCCAACCCAGCGATCTCAGCGATTGTATAGGCTGGTCTGCCCTTAACTTCTTCGTAAATTCGACCGATGTATTCCCCTAATATGCCAATACTGATCAATTGTACTGAACCCAAGAAAAACACAGCGATCAAGATAGTAGCTAAACCGGTAACGGGAGAGTCGGGTTGCTGCAGTCGCCAGTAGAGAACCAGTAAAGCCATCAACAGGGCAATTAAAGCAGAAAATAAGCCTAAATAAGTGGAAAGACGCAGGGGAATCTTAGAAAAAGACACCAAACTATTAATCGCTAAAGCTAGGGATTTTTTAAAAGTGTACTTGACTTCCCCGGCAAACCGGGGATCCCGCTCAAATTTAACAGCAGTTTGTTGGAAACCAATCCAAGCGCGCAAACCGCGAATATAACGATTCCGTTCTGGCATAGAATTTAATAGGTCCACTACCTGACGATCCATCAGACAAAAATCCCCCGTGTCCGCAGGGATATCCACGTCGGCTAATTGTCCCAGCAATCTATAGAAAACGTAGGCAGTCAGGCGTTTAAACCAACTTTCTTTTTTCCGTTTTGTTCTCTGGGCGTAAACCACATGATAACCTGCTTGCCAAGACTCAATCATTTTGGGAATCAATTCCGGTGGATCTTGCAAGTCGGCATCGAGGACAACAATAACTTGACCCCTAGCGAAATTGAGTCCCGCAGTTACTGCTGCCTGATGGCCAAAGTTACGAGCAAAGCTAATGTAACAGACCCTAGCATCTCTTTCCTGTAGTTCCCGCATTAATTTTAAGGATCGGTCCCCACTGCCATCATTAATCAGAATCAGTTCCACAGAATCATCTAAACTATCCATGACGGCACTGACACGACGATAGAGTTCTCGGATGGTTTCTTCCTCGTTATAAATCGGAATAATTAGCGAATATTTCGGCATTTTCGAGAGATTGAACGGACAAAGGCAGTGTTTTTATGGCGGCTACTACGCTCAATATTCTGCCAAAGTATCGCTTTTGTCAACTTAATAGATTACTGCTAAGCTGCAGGGAGGCGATTTCTTGGGCAGCACCAATAATTAGGGTTGGCTGAATAAACGTGCAATATAGACGAAGTAAGGATTTTGGAGCTTTTTTAGCGGAAGAGGTGCAAGATTTTGAAAGCTAGTGGCTCAAAAACCTTGCTTCTCCATTGCCAATCGCATCTTATTCCACCTTCAAACAATATCCTTCTCCCCTTGTCCCCTGCTCCCCGCTCCCCGCTCCCCACACCAGCCGATCGCTAACGCCGTCAGTGATTTAATTTTAGATAGCTTAGGGATCGATCGCTGTTGTGGCCAAAGTTAGACAGTTTTTCTCTGCTACTGGATTAAATTGCCAAGGAATGGTCGAGCATTGCTTGCCGACGTAAACAATTCCAGTAGGCTGCATAGAGGTCTGTCTGTTGACCGCGCAGAGAAGCGATCGCAGGTGCGGCAGGAAAAGGCCAGAGACGATCAAAAACCACTTCTCGATGAGCCAGACGAAACTGTAGCAAATAAACGGAAGCAGGAGCCTGTAAATTATCCAGTAATTGCGCTGCCAGCCGATGTAAAGACTTAAGACTCTCTCTTTCTAGACTAATCGGTTGACTGTAGGCGTTAGGGATCATACCCTCCCCGATTACCTCACCGTATTCTAAACCCTTAGATGTCACCGTGATCGGCAACCAAAGATCCCCAAAAGAGGAATCTCCCTGACTGGTTTTATAGTGCAGGGTCTGGGCAACCCAAGTGCGTCTTTCCTCGATATCCCGACAAGCTTGATAAACTTTTTTGCCAGGAAAATTCACCCAATTGGGTAATTGAATTGTTAAGGGACACCAGATTAAATTATTTTGGCCGGTTTTACCCGACTCCATTTTTGACCACAAAGAAGCCGTCCCCGTCACCTCCACCGCCAAGGATTTAGGAACCGCATTTTTTAAGGCAATCACCATCTTTTCGGTAACGGGCGATAGCCGAGACATCTGACCACTGGCTTGAGCTTCGGCATTAACGAGAATGATAACTTTGTCCATTTCTTGTTGTGGGTTGGGTGAACTTGAACGATCAGCGGTGAGGTTGGTTAAGAGTGAGAACTGACTTGGGTTCAATGCTTCTGTAGTCGCCATGGCAAAAGCTATTTCTCTGGATTTTAGCGGATTATACAAGAGCGCAACTATTTTTTACGGATTTTTTCAACAGCAACCATCTTCGAGGCGGGATTTTTCTTCTCCCCCTCATAGAATACCTTAGTTGACAGTCGCGTAAACAGTGATCAGTAAACAGTGATTAGTCAAGAAAAAATTCGACCGAATCTAAAACCTAATTGGTTAAGCTAAAAGCTTTGATGTATTTAGTTTCTAACCTTCTTTTTAGGTAGGAGAATTGCCAAATTCTTTTTTAGAGCCTCTTGCCTCTTGCCTTCAGCAGCTGATCACCGATCACTGATCACCGATCACTGAAATTACTCGTCTTCAGCGAAAATAAAGCGAGTTAGTTCACTAGGATCGGGTTCGGGGCTAGATTCGGCAAATTTAACCGCTTCCTCGATTTCAGCTTGAATTTTCTGCTCGATTTCTTTTAATTCCTCTCTCGTGGCCAGATCTCGCTCGTAGAGGTAGGCGGCAAAGCGAGTGATCGGATCTCTTTCGCCCCAGAATTGTTTCTCGTCAGCACTGCGTAACTCGTCGGGATCTGCCAGAGAGTGACCCCGGAAACGATAGGTTAAGGCCTCAATTAAAGTCGGTCCCTCACCGGCGCGGGCCCGAGCCACGGCTTCTCTGGCGGCGGCATGAACGGCGACCACATCCATACCGTCCACTTCCACACCGACCATACTAAAAACACTGGCTTTTTTATAGATTTCCGGTTGAGAAGTGGCTCGATCGTGGGCCATACCGATCGCCCACTTATTA
>NZ_JASJFG010001036.1:0-1033 GCF_030065375.1 Microcystis sp. M49636_WE2
ATCGTTACTTTGTTGTAGGGTAGCGATGACACTTTCTAAGGGAATAACATCAATTTTCACCGTGGTCGCTTCTGCGGGATTAGCTTTTTTATATTGTTCTACCATTTGCAAAGCGGCGGCCTTTTCAAAGAAGAAAGGAATCAAATCCTGATTATTGCGACTGATCACCAGAAAATTACTCTCTTTTCCTGCTTTCGGCACAAATAAAGGTACACCACCTTGATATTGTTGACCTCTTTCACTGAGCAGTTTTTTCGCCGATTCTACTTCCGACTCTTTGGGAACAAAATCGACAATTAAACGATTTTGATCGGTTTGACTGGCTTGCATTTTATAGACTTGTGCCAAAGAAACAGGCTGAACTTTAACTTTACTGGCCACTTCAGGATTCTCTTTTTTCAGTCGTTCAAAAAAGTTTTGTGCGTCCTGCCGACTGATAAAAACTCCCGTGAATTTCTGTTCTTTTTCTCCCACGGCAATTAAGGGGACTCCTTGATCATCAGCAATAGCGAAGACAGGTACAAACTGCAAGGTTTTGACGATTTGTTCTTCCGGTAAAGCGAGTGCTTTAGAATAGCTGCCCAGCAGCGAAGTCAACATTGTCGTCCCTACTAAACCAAGAGTTGCTGTCCAACGAATGAGAGATTTCATCAAAATAATTACCTCGTTATTACTATTAACCAATATTTGCCGTTAATCTGAACTATATCGTCTACTTAACTCCTCCGATTAGGAGTTTTTTGATGAATAACCAGCCGCGAAAGTTCCCTTTATTGGCTGGCTTCTGAACCATCATAGCTAAAAAGATCCATACTTGGTCAGATGTGGTCGCAGCAGCGGCCAGGAAATAGGGGCAATTTATGGGCTGATCTGGGGAATAATAGGAATTAATTAGGGTTTGCTGAAAAAGTTTTTCGTGGGGGCAGGGTGTGGGGTGTGGGGTGTGGGGTGTAGGGTTTTACCGATTTTCATCTGGTCAATTACCTAATTTTCAGGGAAAAAGTACCTGAATTTTCCCCCCGCTCACTCCCAG
>NZ_JASJFG010000031.1:0-3251 GCF_030065375.1 Microcystis sp. M49636_WE2
AAGAGATTATCGGGAGATTATTTTAAATTACTTCCAACAGGATTATCCGATTAATCAAGCGATCGATGAGTTGGTTAATAATGTCTTTTTTACCGATCTCTCAGTGTCGCAAATTCTGGAAATTCACATGGAGTTAATGGATGAATTTTCCCAACAGTTAAAATTAGAAGGCAGAAGTGAGGAAATTCTCCTAGATTATCGTCTCGCTCTCATTGATATCCTTGCTCACCTAGGGGAAATGTACCGTCGTTCCATACCTCGCGAGGATATCCCTTATGATTTATTATTGGGAATAGACTAAAATATCCCAGACAAATAGCGATGAACTCATATCCCCAGCCCCTTTGATCCTAACCTATGAGCGTCTTTAAAAAAACCTATGTTTTAAAACTGTACGTCGCCGGGAACACCCCCAACTCCGTGCGAGCCTTAAAAACCCTGAAAAATATCCTAGAAGAGGAATTTCAGGGAGTTTATGCGCTCAAGGTGATTGACGTGCTGAAAAACCCGCAACTAGCGGAGGAAGACAAGATTCTCGCCACTCCTACCCTTGCGAAAGTCCTCCCTCCCCCAGTGCGGAAAATTATCGGTGATTTGTCCGATCGAGAGAAGGTTCTAATCGGGTTAGACTTACTGTACGAGGAAATTCGCGAACGAGAAAATGATGGCTAGGCCTTCGGCAATAGGTGATTAGACGGGTTATATTTATTGAAGGAGAAATGATCGGGGCGTAATCTAGTACGTCTATGGGAAAGTCAAGAGTCAATGGCAATCAAGATAGTGTAAAGTGTCTAGTCAGTCCCGATATGTTTCTGTGGAAAAATTAGATAAAAATCCTACTCTTTAAATACTCGCTGGATAAATAATGACTCAATCTAACTCTAATAGCCAAGCAAATCCACCGATTAAACCGAAAGGTGTTCGCAAAATTAGAACCCTAATTGAAGGCTTTGATGAGATCACTCACGGTGGTTTACCCATGGGGCGAACTACCTTAGTGAGTGGCACTTCTGGCACGGGAAAAACCCTGCTTGCCGTTCAATTTCTCTACCACGGGATCAAGTATTTTGACTATCCGGGCCTGTTTGTTACTTTTGAAGAATCTCCCACCGATATCATCCAAAATGCCTATAGTTTTGGTTGGGATTTAGAAGAATTAATTGACCAGGGTAAGTTATTTATTCTCGATGCTTCTCCGGATCCGGAAGGTCAAGAGGTGGTGGGTAGTTTTGATCTTTCGGCCCTGATCGAGCGCATTCAATACGCAATTACCAAATATAAAGCAAAACTGGTATCAATTGACTCTGTAACTGCTGTTTTTCAGCAGTACGAAGCGGTGTCAGTGGTGCGGCGGGAAATTTTTCGGCTCGTCGCCAGGTTAAAATTATTAGGAGTGACTTCAATTATGACCACGGAACGTATCGAAGAATACGGAGCGGTGGCGCGTTTTGGTGTAGAGGAATTTGTCTCTGATAATGTGGTAATTATGCGGAACGTGCTAGAGGGAGAAAGGCGACGCAGAACCGCGGAAATCCTCAAATTACGGGGAACAACCCACATGAAGGGGGAATATCCCTTTACTATCACCAATGATGGCATTAATATCTTCCCCCTCGGAGCCATGCGTTTAACTCAGCGCTCTTCTAATGTCCGCATTTCTTCGGGAGTAAAAACCCTCGATGATATGTGTGGAGGCGGTTTTTTCAAGGATTCGATTATTTTGGCCACAGGAGCAACCGGTACGGGTAAAACTCTCTTAGTCAGTAAATTTCTAGAAGAAGGCTGTAGGCGCGGTGAGCGGGCGATTTTGTTCGCTTATGAAGAATCTCGCGCCCAATTGTCCCGAAATGCCTCTTCTTGGGGGATCGATTTTGAGGAGATGGAACGCAAGGGATTATTAAAATTATTGTGTTCTTACCCCGAATCGGCGGGATTAGAAGACCATTTACAGATGATTAAGTCGGAAATCTCGGAATTTAAACCCTCTCGTATTGCTATTGATTCTCTATCGGCACTCGCGCGGGGGGTGACAAATAATGCTTTTCGGCAATTTGTGATCGGGGTGACAGGATACGCCAAACAGGAGGAAATTACGGGATTTTTCACCAATACCACCGACCAATTTATGGGAGCGCACTCGATCACCGAATCCCATATTTCTACGATTACCGACACGATTTTAATGTTGCAGTATGTGGAAATTCGCGGCGAAATGTCGCGAGCGATTAACGTCTTTAAGATGCGCGGTTCTTGGCACGATAAAGGGATTCGTGAATATACTATCAGTCAGGATGGGGCGGATATCAAGGATTCTTTCCGCAATTACGAGCGGATTATTAGTGGTTCTCCGACTAAAATTAGCGTCGATGAAAAGACTGAATTATCGCGGATTGTTCGCAATGTGCGCGAAAAATTACAGGATGAATAATCGGCAGTTGACTGATTGAGATTATTTTGAAGGGCGATCGGGTAAAGTTGGTCTTAGGGAAAATAACCACCAGATCAACAAACCTAAGATAATCTAGAGAATATCTTTAACCAGGCGAATTTTTAAAAACTGTGCTTTCTAGATTTTTTGTCCTCAATCCAGACTTTTGGGGGGTTCTACCCCCCAAACCCCCCGTTGGGGGCGTGGCGCCGCCCCCAAACCCCCGCGCATTAGCTTTTCGGTGGGATGCTTACACGCAGTTGTTCATATATTTGTACTAATTTAAAAGTTACTGATAATACTAAATCTGGTTATTAAAGACTGATTATTTATTCCCCTTTTTGCATGAGTACATGAGTGCTTCTCCTGATATGTTACCTATACTCAACGGATTTAGTATGATTGAGATTATTTTGAAGGGCGATCGGGTAAAGTTGGTCTTAGGGAAAATAACCACCAGATCAACAAACCTAAGATAATCCAGAGAATATCTTTAACCCGGCGAATTACAGAAATCGCTAAACCTAATTCTAGACTACCGGTTAAAGAAGCACCCAGCAGCACTAAAGAACCTTCTAAAGTACCGATATTAGCGGGAATAAAAAAGGTTCCAGCGCGCACTAATTGGGCAACGGAATCAAATAACCAAGCATCGGCAAAAGTGATCGGATGTTGGAGAAGTTGCATTAAAACATAGATTTCTAAAACTCCGAGGGGCCAATTGAGAAAACCGACGATCAAGCCATTTCTAAATAGGGGCAGATTCCGGTAAAATTCCCCTAAACGATCATCGACACTGCGAAGATTTTCTAAAGGTTTAGCT
>NZ_JASJFG010000189.1:0-3192 GCF_030065375.1 Microcystis sp. M49636_WE2
GACACCAGATACCGATAGCTTAATGGGCATTAACAAGGTTCAAAACACCCGCCAATCCCTGATCGAATCCTGTCACAAAATTACCCGCATGGGGCTGCAGATTATGTCTGGCTTCATTATCGGTTTTGACAATGAGAAACCAGGCGCAGGGCAGCGGATCAAAGATTTTATTATGGAGGCGAGTATTCCCCAGGGGCAGTTTAGCCTGCTCCAGGCACTGCAAAATACTGCCCTGTGGAATCGCCTGCAACAGGAAGGTCGTCTGGTGGATGGCATGGGTACTTTCCATCAGGGAGCGATGATGAACTTTGAGCCAACTCGCCCGGTGGAAGAGATTACCGAAGAATACATCGATGCTTTCTGGGAAATCTATGATCCTGTTAACTACCTGAAACGAACCTTCAACCATTTCATGATCATGGGGGGATGGCGCGGCAAATCGAACCGTAAATTAGATGGGCAACAGTGGCAATTGTTCCGCTCCTTGCTCTGGCGGCAGGGGATTGTCCGACCGACGCGCTTCCGTTTCTGGTGGCAACTGGCAGTGATTGCCTGGGTCAAACCCCGTCTGCTAGAAGAGTATCTAGCGACCCTAGGGATAGGTGAGCATTTTTTTGCCTATCGCTATGAAGTCAGAGAACAATTACTAAAACAACTAGCCGATTTGAAGCAACAGAAAGCAAGGGTAGCCCAGCTGGAAAAAACGCTCAAAAGCTAGACAATATCGCAGACAAACAGTCAATGCAGACATTTTGGCAAATTTTTCTTTTTAGGATGGTTTTCCTGAGTTGAGATTCTCCCCCCTTACTTTAAGTAAGGGGGAAAAAAAATCAATTGGCACGCTGTTCAATCAACAGTTGGTAAGCATGATTAAAATCAGCCGTTGTAATGCGAATCTCAGTTGGGTCAGTCATTCCCTGATGGCGATAACGACGAATTGCCATCAGTGCCGCTTGGTTACATAATAACGCTAAATCTGCGCCATTCCAGCCTTCGGTTGCCTCGGCCCAATAGCCTAAATCCACATCCTCTAAAGGACGTTCATCATTATGGACTCCCAGAATTGCTAAACGACTAGAGGCATTCGGTAAATCAACTTTTAACTGTAAATCTAACCGTCCCGCTCGCAATAAGGCTGGATCTAAAGCATCTGGGCGATTAGTGGCTCCAATCACTAAAATCGTTGCCCCCGTTTGCAACCCATCTAACTCCGTCAGGATTTGTCCCACAACCCGGTCACTCACTCCTGAATCTCCACTATAACGACCTCTTGCCGGTGCTAAAGTATCAATTTCATCAATAAAAACCACACAAGGGGCTGCCTGACGAGCTTTGGCAAACAACTCACGCACCGCCTGTTCACTCGCCCCCACCCATTTACTCAAAAGCTCAGGTCCATTAATACTGATAAAATTAGCTCGCGCCTGAGATGCAACCGCTTTGGCCAATAGGGTTTTTCCCGTTCCGGGGGGACCCCAAAGTAAAATACCTTTGGGAGCTTGGGCTTTGGTTTGCGTATATAATTGCGGATGGAGTAATGCCCCTTCCACGGACTCCTGTAGGGTTTGTTTAATCTGTTCAAGTCCGCCAATATTGTCCCAGTCCACATGGGGAGACTCCACTTCCACAGACCGCAATACCGCCGGTTTAACTTCTTTAAGGGCTTGCAAAAAGTCGGCTTGAACCACCGTCATTGTTTCTGGAATTTGCGAGTCAATCGTAGGAACCTGCCGCCGCAAAGCACTATAGGCCGCTTTCTGGCAAACGGCTTTTAAATCTGACCCGACAAATCCCACCGCATTATCGGCAATCATATCTAAGGAAACTGATTCATCTAGGGGCATGGAACGGGTGAGAATTTGGAGGATTTCTAAACGGCCCTTGCGGTCAGGCACCCGAAAGAGGACTTCTCGGTCAAACCGTCCGGGGCGACGGAGGGCAGGGTCAAGATGGTCGGGACGGTTTGTCGCCGCTAGAACAATCACCCCTTGACTTTGGGCAAAGCCATCCATTAAACCGAGCAATTGGGCCACCAGTCTTTTTTCTACTTCCCCTTCAACTTTACTGCGATCGGGTGCCATGCTATCAATTTCGTCAATAAAAACGATACAAGGCGCATTCTTACTGGCTTTCTCAAAAATTCCCCGCAGTTTTTGCTCAGCCTCCCCATAATATTTGCTGATCACCTCTGGTCCGACTAAGGCAATATAGTTAACACCGAGTTCTTCGGCCAAAGCACGGGCAGTCAGGGTTTTACCGGTTCCAGGGGGGCCGACTAAGAGAACGCCGCGAGTGGGTTCAAGTCCTAACTTGGCCAACAAGTCAGGGCGCTTCAGGGGAATGGCAATTAGTTCCTTGAGTTCTTTAATCACTTCCGTCAAGCCACCAACATCCTTCAGGGAAGCCGTGGTCGGTCCTTCGGGCTGTGTCATACTGTCTTCAACCCCTGAATCAGTGGAGGATGAGCGATTGCGATTGACCTCAAAATCATCCCCACCAGAATTGTTCGGGCGATAAACTCCCCCTGGACGGGGAATACCGCCAGCGCGGGGAATGTTACTCAAGGGACGAGAGTTAAACTGCACTTCGGTTTTAATTTCCCCTTTTTCCAGTTTTTCCTCTAAGGTCTTAGCGAGTTCGACTAATTGCTCAAAGCCTTTGAATAGTTCTACCATAAAATTTCTCCTGAGTCAAGTGAAGGATGGGGACTGGGTAATAGATGAGGTTAAGAAGTCCGACTTGATTAGACTAATTACCTTTAAAATAACAGATCTGCCGCGGCTTTTACCCGGGCTAAAGGTTCTACTGACCGGGGTAAACTGGCTAAGCGGATCAAAGTTTGCTCTGGGAATAAATCCCGATCAATTTCCTCATTAGCATGATAACGATTCTGCACGACATAACGTTGATAGACTCCCTTTTTTTTCAAAGATGCTGTCAATCGCAGTTGTTCGGCAACGATAGCATCTTGGGCTTGCAAAACTCCAATAAATTCTGTATGTTGGGGGTCTTTGAGTTTTTTCTGGGCAGACATCACCTGTTGTCTTAAGATTCGCAATCGTCCCATTAAATCTACACGCCCTAAGACATCTTGATACTTCATCCAAAGCTTAAAAATCCAACTTAACCAATCTCCTAAAGCCGTTGGCATTTCCAAAAATCGCAGGAGATGACCGGTAGGAGCCGTATCTA
>NZ_JASJFG010001105.1:0-2121 GCF_030065375.1 Microcystis sp. M49636_WE2
CAAGGCAGCCCCTGCAAAAATCGCCGGGATAGCCGCCACATGAAAGACGAGCATTAACCCGGCCGTACCTGCCGCAAAAGGTGCCGCAACCCCCACACAGGCCACAACCGTGGCTTGAATTCCCACTTCCTTGAGTTGTCGGAGGTCGGATTCTAGGCCAATTTCAAACAGCAGAATAATCACACCGATTTCAGCTAGAACCGAAATCACTTCACTTTGGGACTCAAAGATCCGGTCCACGGCAGCCGGGGCCAATTGATTCAATCCTTGCAGTACCGTCATAATCAGCGAGTCAGAGGCCGATAGTCCCCCTTCGGGAAAGATGAGCAGATGCAAGGCCGAAACGCCGACAATCACACCGGCGACCAGTTCTCCCAGTACGGGAGGAAAATCTAATCGTCTGGCGGCCTCTGCGCCGAGCTTGCTGGCCAGATAAATCACCACCAGTGTCAGCAATACGCCAGAGAGAATAATCGGTGAATCCTCGGCCACAACGGTGGCAAGCAAGGGGAGCGGAGTCATGGGGGCTGCTATCTCCCCAATCAAAGGAGGCAGAATAGGGGACAAAATCATCAGTTTAAAGGGATGAGGGTTAAAGGTTTCAGGTGGTCATAAAACTGGGGGATAGGAAAAAGGGCCACCGCTCAAGGACAGTCAGGCTGCAGATGGGGTGGCCCGGATCAAGACAAGCTTAGTTGTCTAGATTTCACAGCCCTCTGGTCCACAGAAACTCTGTCCGTACAGAACCTCCGCATCACAGAGATAGATCATGCCCGCAAAATTGAGGAAAAACTGATCGGCAACCTGCTTGGCAATATTTTGGGCCATAATTCGATCGGGGGTAAGTATCTCGAACTTAACATTCGTATCGGTTTCGGAAACGTGGGGTTGTCCCGACGAGCGCACGTTGCGACTGCCTTTACCGCCAGTATCCATCACCGTGTAACCGGTCGCCCCGCATTCTTCGATGATCTTGGCGACTTTTTTCAGCAAAATCTTTTCTGTGACGATGACGAGCTTTTTGGCTGGTTTGGCCATGTTGATTATCTCCTTAAATGTGTACACTTATTTGCTTGGTAGGCCCCGTCAAGGGAGCGCCCACCGACCACAATCCTAGCCGCCGCTGAGGGCCTGGGCGAGACCAAGGAAGAACGGGATACATAAGCCGATCGCTACGGGCGTACCGATGGCCGTGGACGCACCTATATAGGCGGAGGGATTAGCCGAGGGGATACCGGCCCGCAACGTGGGCGGCCCAGAGATGTCGGAACTAGAGGAAGCGATGACGGCCAGAACCACGACACCGCCCCAACTGAACCCGGTGGCGTAGTGGGCAATCATGCCGAGACCGAAGGCGATTAGCCCATGCACAAAGGGTGCTAGTACGCTATAGACAACATACCACTGGGCTACCTTACGCAGTTCACCCACCCTTGACCAAGCCTCCATCCCCATGACCAGCATCAAGATCGAAAGCAAGCCGCGAAAGAGGGGATCGTAGAAGCTTTTATAGACAGTTTCCGGCTGGGTGAAGATGCCCAAAGCCAGACCTAATAACATGGCCGATAGGGCAGGTCCGCGAAGGCTTTCTTCAATGATCGGCCAAATCTTGACCCGATTATCCGCTGGCTGCTGTAGGCTGAGATATTCCTGCCGACTGCTGGGATAACCCTGCTGATCGGAATAATCCCCGGCCGCCACCGGCTGCTTGCTAAAAGACTCGTGGTCGTGGGCCGCTTCTTTCTGCTTCTTCTTGTTAAGATAAATGTTAGCCACCACGATCGCCGTTACCAGCGCCGGGATATCCATAAAAGGATAGAGTGCGCCGGCCCAGGCCTCGTAGGGGATCTTTTGTTCTTCCAGTACCGTCAGACCGGCGGCCATAGTCGAGCCACTCACGGCTCCAAATAATCCCCCAGTAGCGATCGCATCCACCACTTTCACCTTGGGCAGATTGGCTAAGGTATAGCGCGCGACGAAGACCACAATAATCCCTACTATGACGGCAAAGATCATTGGTAATACCATTTCCGTCAGGTTGGAATTGCGGATGGCAATCCCGCCGGTCAGACCGATTTTGGTCAGCAGCATGAAGACGATGATCGTACAAATCGACTCTGG
>NZ_JASJFG010000859.1:0-1305 GCF_030065375.1 Microcystis sp. M49636_WE2
TTTAGCTGGCCGAATGGGAAATCAGTATTAAATGGCTGCTCTTTGCAAGTTCCCAGAGGAGAATTTTGGATGTTGTTGGGGACAAATGGCAGCGGTAAATCAACCCTGCTGCGGCTCTTAGCGGGATTATTAAAACCTAGTCGCGGTGAAATAGAGATACCTAACCCCCTCGGTTTTGTTTTCCAAAATCCCGACCATCAGTTAGTTATGCCAACAGTGGGGGCAGATGTGGCTTTTGGATTGGTATCCGAGGGTTTATCCACGCCGGCAATTCGGGCCCGGGTGCGGGAATCCCTAGGGGCGGTGAATTTATTAGAAATGGAAAAACGACCGATCTATGCTCTCAGTGGCGGACAAAAGCAAAGAATCGCCATTGCGGGGGCTTTAGCTCGTCATTGCGAGGTTTTGCTCTTTGATGAACCCACCGCCCTTTTGGATGGGGATACCCAAATAGAATTAGTCTCTCAAGTGCAGAAATTGGTCAAAAACCGAGGTATTACAGCCCTTTGGGTGACGCATCGCCTGGAGGAATTGGATTACAGCGATGGGGCATTTTTGTTAGAGGGGGGTAAGGTAACGGATCGGGGAAATCCCCTAGAATTAAAAGCGAGATTATTGGCAAGTGCGGCGGTTGAATCTTAAATTTTTTGTTAATATCATTAGGATGCTGTTTTTTAGAACTGCCCTTAATGCTACACCAATTACTCTCAAAGCCATGGTTAATTCTTCTGATCGTTCCCTTCTGCTGGTTGACGGCTACAACGTCATCGGCGCTTGGCCGTCCCTGAAAAAAATCAGCGATCGCCACGGTCTCGAACCGGCGCGAGACAAGTTAATTGAAACCCTAATCGGTTACACCCACCATCAGGGTTATCAAACCCAAATCGTCTTCGATTCCTACCTTCAAGATACCCCCGGCAGCCAAGAACGCTACACTAACCATTTATCGGTTTATTTTACCGCTCACGCTCAAACCGCCGACACCTATATCGAGAAAACCTGCGCCGATTTTTGGCACGATCGCGCCCCAGCTATCGGACGGATTATCGTCGCTACCTCTGATAATGCCCAAAAAATGACCGTTATGGGTTATGGGGCCCACTGGATTTCCGCTCAACGTCTGGAAATCGAGGTGGATTTAACCGGTCGTCGTCTGAGAAAATCCCAGAGTTCTTCTCAAAGTCCCAAAGGGCGTTTTTTATTCCATTCTCTCGATGCTCAGGTGCAACAGAAATTAGAGAAAATGCGCCACGGAATTAGTTATCAAAAACCTTGACAAATTACCTCAAATATGTATCGACAAAA
>NZ_JASJFG010000119.1:0-11367 GCF_030065375.1 Microcystis sp. M49636_WE2
GGCTGCTGCCGTGGTTGCTGTCGCTTTTTGTTCACCATCGGTTTCTTTTAGTTCTAGGTAAAAGTCAGATTTTTTGCCACCAAAGAGATTTTTTAACATCGGGGATCACTCCGAGAGTTGGGAAAATGTAAAAGACTAGGTATTTAAAAATTTATCATTGACCGGGATCAGGCAGCAAACAAGATTATTGTCTTGACAATTTCTCTGCTTCATCTATTTTTCTTTGGATAATCGCTACCAGAAAAAGGTTTTAAAAACAAGTTAAATTTACAAAAATTTACAAAAATTAAGGACGAGAAACCCCGACGCAAACAATGGCAAAAACTGCTAGAGACGTTGTCAGCAACGTCTCTAGATTATTTATTGGGGATTTGGTCGGATTTAGCCGGCTGCGGGTACACGGCTGCCGCTAACTCCGGGTACAGGACCACGACGAATATTGGTTTCCGTTTCGATGGGAACGAATTCAATATGATTGAGGAGGGTAGTAACAAAAGCAAAGAGTAAAAAAGGCAAAGAGAGGACGACGACTAACCCCACGGTAGCGAGGGCAAAAATTTGTCTAGTGCTACTCCAAAGAGCTAGAGTGGAAGCCAGAGTAAGAAAAATAACGATTAACCAAACGATTATTTGTCCGTAAATATCTCCGAAGGTGAGGGTGCAAACCATGCGATAGTTACGAAAATCCTTATCCATAACAGTAAACCCGTAGATAGTTAGTTATTGTTTTAGGGTAAGTCTATAATTGTCAACTTGGTCAATATTTAAAGGTTTTTATAAACACTTGTTGATAAATCTTTACAATTCTGCGCCGAGCGGGTAGCCAAATCTAGAGGTAAGAGCGGTATTGTTTGGTTGCCCTTCCGGAAAACTAAGTTGATATTATAAGAATTGCTAAGAATTGCTAAGAATTACCAAAAAACTGGCCAAAATTTTGGCGAACGCTCTTTACAATTAAGTTAGAAAGGCAAGGAGGAGCAAGCCTAATGAAAACTTTTGTTGAGCGTTATTGGTCTTGGTTTAATTGGACAACCCTAGCCATGGTTGTTCTCGGTTTCTGGTTAAGTGCCAGTTTCGTCATCGATTTAATCATTATCCCCAGCTTATCCGTAGCTGGCATGATGACACAAAATGGCTTTGCCAGTGCCGGTTACTTGCTATTTGGCATTTTTAACCATCTGGAATTAGTTTGTGCGGCGATTGTGCTGTGTAGCTTTGTTGTCTTCCACCGCTATCATACCTTAATCCATCTCCCCGAACATCGATCGCTTCTATTTGCCGGTGTTCTCTTAGTAATCACCCTAATTTACACCTATTTTCTCACTCCCAATCTGAGTGCTATGGGTTTACTGGCCCCCGTTACTGCGTCGGGAATGTCGGGAGAAATGATGTCCTTGCAGATTGGTTACTGGTTTCTAGAAGTGGTTAAAGGTTTGATAGCTTTTACCCTGTTGCGCTGGTGTTGGCGAGATGCCTTTAAGTTGGCTTAGTTTTTGATGACAAGCGGGGTTCAACCCGCTTTTTTTAGTTCTAGCAATATAATCGGCCTATTTGATTCGTGAACGGAGAGGCAGTACAACTAGGGAAGCCAAGAATAGAGGTCGTAAATATTTTACATTTCATTTAGGCAGACTAGGGACAAAAAGAATCAAGGAAATTTTTAAACCATACTTTCAGTGAGGACAAGGATTTTCTTCAGTAATGCCGATGGGGTAGGCGAATTGACAATTCCAGACACTGGCAAAGGAAAGATGGTTCTTCTCGTTTCTGTAGGGATAATTTTCTTTCCAGAAAGATAGTCTTCAAAGCCTTGCCTAGCAAGACTCCTACCAATGATAAGGGACCTGCGCTTTGATAATGTACCTTTTGGGCGAACGCAGTTCGCCCCTACATTGTGGACAAAATCCGTTACTGTAGGGGCGCAAAGCTTGCGCCCTCCGATCAATTGGGATATTATTCCCACGCAAGTCCCTAAGCAATGATTATCATACAGAGAACGCAACTTTAATAACTTGCTATCTAAGAATAAATCAGTTACAATTCTTGCAAATTAATTTCGTCTGTGAGGAAAGCTGGAAGTGTTGTTCAAAAAAGCCAAAAGAAACAGCCAGATGAGACACATATTTTCTGGAGGAATTTTCATTGCCTCCTGTGTGGGGACAGCCATACTGTGCGATGGGGTGAAAGCCATTCCTTCCCCCTTAGACATTGACGCTGCTTCTATTCGGGTATCCCAGGAAAAAATTATCATCAATTCCCCCGTGGAATTAGAGAGGACGGACAGAATTCTGACCACCAATTCCTTCTCGACAACAGAGGGATTAGCCGACAGTAATCTGCCCTCATCCTTAGAAAATAAACTAGAGAAATCTTCCCTCGATACTTTAGCAACAGAAAAGACCGGGACAATTTCAACCCTAGAAGAATGGAAGGCGAATCTAGGGACAATGCAAGCGAGTCAGCTTTTACCAGCAGGAGATAATAACTCTCCAGAAGTCGAAAAATGGCAAGCACAGGCATCCACCCCCGTTGATACCAATGTTTCTCCCGAATTGCAGCGTTTACGTCAAGAGTTTCTGATTGAGGAACCGCAAACCCTTTCTGCGAAACTGGCGGAAGTTGTGGTTGCCCCTAGTGCCAGTATCTCTACTCCCATCGGTTTTGGAGCGAATTTTGGGCAGATTTTCGGTGGTTTCGCTTTCCAGTCGAGAACCCGTTTTACCAATCAAGCAGATGGTGGGTTAGCCCTAGGGGTCGGTTTAGGAGAACCCCAGAAAATTGTCGGTTTGGATGTAACTATGGCGATTTTGAGCCTTTTTGGTGATAATGCCGGACGGGGTAGTTTTAGCTTTAAAATTCACCGTTCTCTGCCAGAAGGTTTTGCTGTCGCCCTAGGATTTGAAAATGCTATTAACTGGGGTGGGACAGATGCCGGTAGCAGTATCTACGGGGTGGTGAGCAAATTTTTTCAGTTCACAGAAACAACGAAAGAACCCTTTAGTCAATTGACGCTCTCTTTGGGTGTTGGTGGTGGTCGTTTTCGCTCGGAAGGAGCCATCGAAGATGGGGTAAACTCGCTGGGTGTCTTTGCTAGTGCTGGTTTAAGAATTGTTGAACCTGTCTCGGCCATTGTCGAATGGTCGGGTCAAGATTTAAACGCAGGTATTTCCCTGATTCCCTTCCCGAAAGTCCCCTTGACGATTAACCTTGCCGGTGCTGATTTAACGGGCAATGCCGGGGACGGCGCTCGCTTCGTCATGAGTATCGGCTACAATTACTTTTTCCCCCGTTAGTCGGTTTTTAGATTGTCTAATTTAGCTTTTTGAATGAGGATTAAGACCATGTTGATGAAATGGTTGACTAATTGGCAAGTTTCCCTAGTGGCGGCGGTTTTGTTGACCAATGCCCTAGTCTCTCCTAGTATGGCGCAAACCGGCAACCAATCCGATGCCACTGGGGCAATTCTTTCCACCGGTGATTTTGCCGGTCAAACTTTCCCCGGCACCACGACGGTAACGGGATTTCAGGGGGGAGAACCGGCTCAAATCGCTGTTAATCAAGCGGCTGCTTCTCTGAATACTCTGTTAGCTGATAATAATTTAACCTCCCCCACGGGTACCCCGATTCCCCCAGGCGTTCAGCAATTGCTACTGAGCATCTTAACAGGGGATGCACAGGCGGGTAATAATATCAATGCTGTCACCGCCGCTCTTTACTCAGCCCCCGGCGCACCGCCATTAAATGTTATTCAAGACTTATTGGCCAGCTTAGAGAAACTGACCAGGGATGAGAAGGTAGTTCCAGCTAAATTGCTGGCGGCGGTGCGGGCTTATAATGCGATGATTTTAGCCAGTAACGAAGAGTTTCTCCGCAATCCTCCCGCAGAACTACGAGCAATTCAAGCATTCTTAGCTAAATTGGTGGGACCCACTATTAGCTAACCCGCATTTTCCCTGCTGACTTGAAAGAGGGTGTGGGGTGTGGGGTGTGGGGTGTAGGGAAGGAAACCTCTTTCATCTGTGGGGGTGAAAATTTTTTCATCGGGACTGACTTCACCATAGTCTCCTTGGATTAGAGGGCTGTGGTGAAGGCTCCACGGTGGGCGCGGTGGTTGGCTGTGAGGGGGTTAGAGAAGGGGTATTTCCTCCCCCTAAAGATTCTTGGAGCTTGTCGCGCAGTTTTTTGGCGGTATCGGAGTCAGGATTAATTTTGAGAGCTTGTTCGTAGGCGGCCAGCGCCTCTTGGGAGCGTTTCCAGTAGGTCAAGACCAGACCTTTACCGTACCAAGCTTGATAGAGTTGAGCATCGAGTTGCAAGGCTTTTTCATAGGCGGCATAGGCGAGGGCTAATTGTCCTAACCGCCACATTTTATTGCCTTGATTAAGCCAGTTTAGGGGATTAGTATCGTTATTATTGGGAACTTCAAAAGCCTTGTATAATTCATCACCAATTTCTTGCAAAGATAAGGCATTGGGGGGCGAATTTTCGACATTTATCTGCCCTTGAATGCCAGACTGGGGTGCTAATTTCAAAAAAGTAGTGATGGGAATAGCGAGACTAAAGCCAATTGGCACGGGAACCTTTTCGATTTTTTCGGCTTCATTTTGTCCGTGAACTGCGATGACTCGTCCATTGATATCCAACACTGGACCGCCACTCATGCCCCCATAGGTGACACTGGTATAAACTATCTCATACCCCAACTCCGGGGGAAATATTTTCAGCAAGGGTGTAATGTCCTTGGGCAGCACTTTCCCCACATTGAACAATCGTTTCCGCTTGCCGATAAATTTCGGGTCGGGCCATCCAGAAGCAAAAATAAATTGTTCGTCAGCTACTTGATAGTTAGCCAAGGTCGCTAACTGATAATTTTGGTCGCTCTGAAACTGCACGAGAGCTAGATCTACTCCGGGTAATTTTTTGATGCTATTGTAATCGAGCGGATATTGCTTGCCATCCCAGGTAATAATTTTTAGTTGATCGTAATAGAACTTGCAGGCATCTCTAGCATCTTTACAGATCACATGACTGGCAGTAAGAACAGTATAAACTTTTCCTTCTTTGGCAATAATTGATCCAGAGCCATTAGCAGTAATTTTCCCATTCGCCCCCTCTTCTTCTGAGGGGATTAAAACGGTAATCTTTTCAGCAGTTTTTTCTATCTGCTCAGTTGTTGATGCCTTAGCAATCTGAGGAGAAACCACAAACACCGCTATACTAACTAGGGCGGCGGAAATTTTCAAGAAATTGTTGCTCATCTGGTTTAAAAATACAGTTGAGTGGAATTTACCAGAGGGGTGTGGGAGCGGGATTCTTTTCTCTTGGGGTTGACGAGGATGGAGAAGGAAAATCTTCCCAGAAAGTGGGTTCTCTATGGGTGGGAAGCGGTGGGGGTGACACTGCGGGCCGTTGCCGACTGGAAGCAGATACAGAAGATGACCCCGATTGTAAAAAAGTCCCAATAGGAATCGCCCAACTTAATCGACTCATTTGTTCCCACAGTGCCGGTGAAGTCACCGTTCCGTCAGCAAAAACGTAGGATTTACCCCAGAGAGGATAAGCATGAATCCCGTTAATACCAATAACTTTACCTTGCCGATTCAGCAGCGGTCCGCCACTCATGCCATTTTTAATCTTATTGGTGTAGCCGATTTGGTAGCCCCCCGAAAAGGATTTATCACTCAAAAGCGACACTTTACCAACGGTGAAGGTAAAATCAAAGGGATAGCCGGCGGCGAAAACTTCATCTCCGATAGTGAGATCATCGACATTAGCCAAATCAGCAATAGAATAAACTTGGCTACTGCGAAAAGAAACTAAGCCTAAATCATAATCATTCAAGCGAACTGTTCTGACCAACTCACCCCGATGTATCTTGCCGTCAGGGGTTTGTATTTGCCAAACCCGAGAGCGATACCGCCCTAAAACATGGTCATTCGTGAGGACTTTGTAGGAAGAACCCTGCTTTTCAACTAAAATGCCCGAACCCCAGCCTTGCCCTGATAACACCTTAACAGTAATTGCTCTGGCTGACTGACGCAGCTGTTGTTCTGAAAGTTGCTGAGAGCTATGGGCATTGGCCTGGTTAGGTTCCAGAGCAGGAGCATAGCTTTGGACAGCAAGCAAAGGTGTGGACAGTCCCAATAATAAACTGCCCGCACCAGCCAAAATTCTTTTTATAGGCCGACTCACTTGATTACTATGCTCCTTCTAAGAAACTAGAAAAGTTTACCAAACAGCGGGCGTTGGGTTTCCTTGCGTCAACCCAACCTACCTTATCTATAGAACTAGAAAAGTTTACCAAACAGAACCGCCTGATGGTTTTTGGGGGGGTTGTTCGGGAGAAGTCCCAGGCGCCGGAGAAGAGGACGAACCGGTGGCAGGATTTGTTTCCACGGGAACGCTTTCTAGGAATTTTTTGAAATAGACAGTGGCAGAATCCGATGAGCTTTCAAACAAAGGACTGCTGCTGGCTCCCGCCCGGATGTCAAATAGCTGTGCGATTTTCTGGGTTGCGTTTTCCCCTCTCTTGAGGGTGAATAATAGGTTACTGCTATTTGCCCGTTCTCGTCCATCACTAGGGGAATAGATAACCGGCAGACCATTGAGATAGCCAGTGGTAATAATATCAATTCCGCCTGGTCGAGTGGAAAGGGTATTGAATCTTCCGGTCACTTCTTGACAACGTTGCATGGGAGTATAACCGGCACCACTGAAATAACGAGAAAACCAATGAATCACGGGCTTATATTCATTAGGTCCGACTTGGGCAGCGGTTGTGGGAACTCCTACATAGGGGCCTGTCAGTGGTACAAGACACTCGAATCTGGTTTGAGCTTGGCTCGGTGATTGTAAGGTCAAGGCAGCTCCTACACCAATCAGAGCAATAGTCAGAGTTTTTGTCAAAGTTTGTAGTTTCATTGTTCTTATCCTAATCCTGCAAAGGGACTCCGTTGTACACTTCAAAGGTAGCTTTTATTTTTCCGCAAAACAAACAAAAGCAAGGCCTTTGCAACAATTCTTATTTTTTGGGATTACCCTTTCTTCAAACCACTTTAAGAGAGCAATCAGATGAGTTCGTTTACCCCAAAGCAGACCAAACTTCTAACTTACTGACCACGCGACGAATCACCTCATCGGTAAACTCACTCATGGTCATTTGGCCCCCTAAATCGGGGGTTTTTTTGCCCTCGTGAATAGTTTCAAAGACACTTTCATAAATTGCCCTGGAAGCTTTACGCGCCTCGCTAGTTTCGATATAACCTAACAAAGCTGCCGAGGCTAAAATCATCGCCATGGGATTAGCGATATTTTTGCCCTCTAAAGCCGGGGCCGTGCCGTGGGGAGCTTCTGCCATAATAGTTTTAACCGCTAAGGTCTCCTCATCAAATCCCAAAACTAAACTTTCGGCCCCAGCAATACTGCCATAGAGTTGCAAGACAAAATCAGATAATAAATCGCCATCGCGATTAAGTGCTGGAATCACCAAAGCTTCGCCGTCGGTTTGTAAAAGTAGAGCAAAAGTTGCATCAATTAACAGGGGTTGATAACGCACTTCCGGATGTCTTCGGGCCGCCGCGTCTAATTCCTCTTTAAACATCCCTTCGTAGGTGGCACTAACGGTGAATTTTGGGCCGCCAAATACCCGCGCCCCGGTTTTTTTGGCCTGTTGAAAGGTAAACTCGGCCACGGCGCGACTGGTAGCCCTAGAAATGCGCGAGGTGCGATAGGCAATTTCATCGCCGGTGGCAGTGGTTTCTCGCCATTCTTTGGCCCCGTAGGCATCATCAACGGCCATGCGGACAATGGCAATGGGAGAATTAACGCCCCCAATCGGACGAATACCGGGGATACGGCGACCGATGCGGAGAATTACCTGAGAATTCATTGCTTCTCTTAAAATAGCGTTAGGACTGCCCACATCTCCTTTGATTTCTGGGGTAATAGTGGCAGCTTTGAGAGCTAATCCGGTTTTTAGAGTCGCTTCGGCGGCCTCGTGAACCACTTGATTGTTACTCTGGCGACGTTGGGCTAAACTAAGATCAAAATCGGCAAAGCTAAGCGGTTGACGAATTATCGAGGGTTGCAATACTCTCAGGGCTTCTAGTAATAGTTCTTCTCCAGTTTGGTCCCCGTGCATGACCACAATAGTGGGGATATTTTCAGTCATAATTTTTGAGTTTTAATAAAAATTTTCGAGTATATGTTAATGCTTAATTGGCTGGTTAATTGGCTAAAAAAGATACTTTTTACCTTAATTAATTCTGTAATTTTATCAATCTTGCAGAAAAAGATATATAATACCAAATCTGGTTATTAAAAACCGATTATTTATTCTCCCTTTTGCATAAGTGCCTCTTGCATGAGTGCCTCTTGCCTTAAACCCTAATTAATATTATGCCCGATCGCTAATTAAATTAGCAATCGGGCAGTGGTGAGAATTAATGGCTCTCCCAGGTTTGGTGGGTAAAATGTATTCTAAGATACATTCCTCCTAGCGAGGGGGTGGAACGAACCACAAAGACACAAAGGACACAAAGATCGATCGATCATATTGTAAGTTAAACTCATCACACAGAACCTAGAAGAGCCAATTAATTAACCCAAGATTTAGAAAGCTTGTTCAACTTCGGCAATTTCGGGAATCACTTCCCGGAGACGACGTTCGATGCCCATTTTTAGGGTCATGGTGGAACTGGGACAGGAACCGCAAGCGCCTTGAAGACGCAGTTTGACGACTGGCCCGTCGATTTCGACTAATTCCACGTTACCACCATCCGCCATCAGGTAGGGGCGCATTTCATCTAAAACTTGTTCGACGTTATCAGGAGTCAGTGTTAAAGACATAATCAGCCTCTGGTCAGAGATTTATTAGAGTGTAAGTAAGTGGTTTCAATTAAATTGAAGATAGATTTTGTCTTTGATCCCCCCTGCCCCCCTTGATAAGGGGGGATCCCCCCTTAATCCCCCCTTTGATAAGGGGGGTGCCGATAGGCGGGGGGATCTACCCTTAATAAGGGGGGTATCTGAAAGTTTTTAACACCTACCTACTTAGAAGAAAATATATAAGGTTCTTCGTTACTTGGTATGGTTCGATAGGGGGGCATAAATCGACTAAATCCTTATCTGGTAAGAGACTTAATTGATTAGTTTGCTCTAGAGCAAAAACAATTGACAAAAATCGCTAAATGCCTTTCTATGTAAGGGTTCCATCCCTTATAACCCCCGTCCATTGCATAACACAAACCGAAGAGCCGTATTTTTACACCGGTTGTCTTGGGAAAACTTTAATGAATCTCAAGATTTGAAAGCGCAAGTAGAAAACTTTAAAGAGACTTATGGTTGTTAGCCAGCAATCCGTTCATGTCGATAAAATTTATCGAACCAGAGAAAACTTGGCATGGTGCAAGGAAAGAGGGATAAGATTAAGTGGATTACCCTTGGGAAGACCACCGAAGAATCGAAGCGCTGGACTAAAAAAACAAGCACAAGAGGACGAGAGTTTTCGCAATGCAATAGAAGGGAAATTCGGACAAGCTAAGAGAAGATTTGGTTTAAATCTGTGCATGACAAAACTACCTGAAACTTCAGAAACGTCCATTGCTATTACCTTTTTGGTTGTCAATCTTTCCCGACTGCTTCGGCAGTTTTTTGGGCTTTTTTTGTCTTTCTTGATTTCTGGGCGAACAAAAGAACTAAGATGTCGGCAACGCTTTAATAAAAATTATGTTAAAAGTGATAAGTTTTACTCAAGTAAAACTTATCACTTGGGCGACAAATTATTGGCACTCAATAGCATAATTCTTTGAGCGACTTTTTCAGCAAACCCTAAGTAGGGAGGCACAATTATTTGTAGGATGGGTTAGCGGTAGCGTAAACTATGCGGGCGTTGGGTTTCATGCTTCAACCCAACCTACGTTCATCTTATATTTAATTCCACCCACCCACTTACTGATCAGGGTAAGCTGTTTTGTCTGTCTAGTTTGAGCTTGAGTCTCGGGCTGATCGTTTCTTTTCTCCTGTTACCTGCGTGGGGTAACAGGCGGGTTAAAATGACGATTTGGTATCAAGCTTATACCGTTATGGTTTGAGCTAGTTATTCTTTTTACCACCAAATAGGGACCAAAAACCGCCCTTAGTATTCCCTTCCTTTTTTTGTCCCTTCTGGTCTTCCATTTCAGTATTAGGATTAACTACTTTATCCAGTTCCCGTTTGCACCTAATCACCGTCGCATCTTTGGGGCGGGCTTGCCAAGCGCGATTGATATGAACCCGGGCCATGGAGAGTTGATTTTGTCGCAGATAGGCTAAACCGAGCAGGGCGTGACAGATGCTATTATCTGGTTCTTCCCGTAGGGCATCGCGCAATTCTCGCAAAGCTTGGGCGGGGTTATTTTGGTCAAGAGAGGCTTGGGCGCGGCGAATATAGGCTTCTAAGGGCGATTCCTTGGCTTTAGCTGGGGCTGCCGTGGTGGTAGCCGCGACCACTAACTCGGACTGGCGAGGATTGCCTTGGGAGATAAAGACTTTCGGGGTAGTTTTCTTGTTGCCCTGACCTTCGGTTAGCATCAGATAAACCAGATTGAGTTCACTGAGTTGGGCGATTTTCTGATAGGTATTTTCCAGGGCGGTATATTGATCGATCGCCAAAGATTGCAGGATTTTTTGATAGGCTAATTCATAGTTAGCGGTGGACTGGGCTAGTTTTCTAGCTGGTTCGCTATTGATGGTGATTTTACCCGAATCTCGCGCCATTGCCTTACCCATTTGTGTTAAAACAAGGCGGAATTCTTCCCGAGATAGGTCGCGGCCTAGATGTTCGTAGGCTGGGTTAACTAATTTGGCGAGTAACTGATGAGCCTGTTCCCTTTCGGCGGGGGTGTAAAGGCGACAGGTATCGGGGTGAAGTTTATAGGCGATTTTTAAGTAACGCTCGCGAATCTCCTCATGTTCGGCATCGATCGAGACTCCTAAAACAGCGAAGTGATCGATTAAATCAAATTGAAATAATCCCTGGGAAATCGGAAAAGGCATACAGCAGACCCTACTCTAAAATGATAATCCCATTAAAACTGAAAACTCCAAGAGGCGGCTTTTTGCAGAGCCTGGCTTAAGGGGGTGTGAATGTGTCCGTTAGTGGCCAGAATTCGCCCCGTTTCCATCAGAAAAGGACTCTCATCGTAGGCGCTAATTTTACCGCCAGCTTCTTCGATCAGAATAATTCCCGCGGCCAGATCCCAGGGATTAATCCCTCGTTCCCAATAACCATCTAAGCGCCCACAGGCCACATCGGTTAAGTCTTTGGCAGCGGAACCGCTGCGGCGTACCCCTTGGGTCAGATGGGTCAGATAACAGAATTCGGCATAA
>NZ_JASJFG010000150.1:0-5612 GCF_030065375.1 Microcystis sp. M49636_WE2
ATTGCTGGCACTTACGGTTTAGCGGCGATGGATGCACTTCATGTTGCTGCTGCGCTGCAAATTCAAGCTGATGAACTAATCACCACCGAAAAGCCAACCAAACCAATGCACCGAGTCAGGGAAATTCAGATTGTTTCAATCTAATGTAAGGGGTTAGAGTAATCTAAGAGTAAGGGGACCAGGGACCGATGACGGTTTCTCCTCGCTTCTCTTTTTCTGCTAATTCCAGATTTAAGGTTAATAGTTTCTCTAAGATGTCGTCGTCAGTTTGGAAGTGATATGCTTCCATTACTAGCTTGTCTAATTTCTGATGGAGTTGATACAGTTGGCTACTGGGTTCGTTAAAGAATTGGTTATATAGTTTGGTGATTCCCCATTGTTTTTTCTCCATCTGTTGGCTGCGGTATTCGTGTAATTCCCCGGCGGTTTGACGGATTTTTTCGACAAGTTCCCGTGAAGGTTTCTGGGGAAAAGGGAAGGTTTCAAAACAGGTTGTATTGGTGTAGCGAGTTCTGTCTTCAAGAGTTGAACTTTGAGCTTTTACCCAGAGGCGATGTATTTTTGAGTTGAGAATTCCTAGAATGTAGAAATCATCGGAGGCTATTACCATATTTGCTTCACAGGGAAGTATGGACACATCAACTGGAGAAAAAACAATATATTTAGCGATTTTGGGAATGGCAAAATAGCAAGATAATTTAGATATAGCTTGTCTCATTGCTGATCTATTTCTACCAAATTGCCACCATTTTTCACGTCTTGATTTTTCTTGGTTATTATCTCTTTCCAGTTTAACTTTTTCTTTTACTCTTGTAAAAGGTAAGATATATTCAGCCGCTTCTTCAAGAGCCATATTATCAAAATCAATCACCCAATTCTTTTGTTCAAAAAGATTAATTAAATTTTTTCCATCTAACATAGGTTTGACAACTTGTTGATTTTTATGATCTAACTCAATCCATTTATTAGCTTCTTCTTCCGTTATGACAAATCCTTTTCCTGCTAATTGACAAGCTTCAAAAGAATAATGATTATTAACTTTTATTTTTTCGGCATTATCCACTGATATTTGAGCTTTCAATGCCGTAGATAATAAATTAACCGATAAATTATCTAGAAATAATTCTTTCGGTCTTTCTTTACTCCAATTAACAATACTGACATGAACGTTAGCTTTACCAGACCAAGGCTGAGTTGAAATCGCTTCATGTATAAATCCACCTTGCTTAACTACATAATCTAAGCTTGCTTTTCTCCCAGAAACTTGTGATATTGAATTAGTACCAACTAAACCGGCTCTTCCTAATTCCCCAAGATTTTCCGCAGCTTTTCTAAACCAAAAAACACAAAAATCAGGTTGTCCTTGAACATCAGGAAATTTTTGATAAATTTTTTCTGCATACTCATCTCCTAGTTCTGTCCTTAACTTTTTCCCTCCCAAAAATGGAGGATTGCCGATAATTGCGTCTGCTTTTTGCCAATCCGTAAACAAAGCATCAGCACAGATAATATTACTATCCAAAGTATCCAAAGGTAAAGAAGCTTCCGTCAAATTAAACTTATCAATCGCCACCTTTCTGGCAATCATTAAAGTCACCCGCGCTAATTCTACAGCAAAAGGATTAATATCCATTCCATAAAACTGTTTAGGCGTAACAAAACTAATCTGTAACTGGTCATTAGCAGAACGACGACGGTTAGCAATCTTTTCAATTAATAACTGTTCAATGCGCTTTAATTCTTGATAGGCGACATAGAGAAAATTACCCGAACCGCAAGCCGGATCAAGTACCTTATACTGCTGTAATTCTAACTGAAGTGTATTTAACTCGCCAATCGTCCCAGCTTGCTCAATTTTCTCCTCCCAGTAACGGCTAATAGTTGGGCGAACAATTTTCATAATATCCGCTTCTGAGGTAAAGTGCATCCCGTAGGTGTGGCGTTCTTCAGCATTAGCTGTCCCCTCAAAAATATTACCAAAAATTGCCGGACGGATCTTACTCCAATCCTGACGCGCCGCCACATCCAGAAACTCTAATTCTTTATTAGTTAATTCAATCGGATGAATTATACTAAACAGTCCCCCATTAAAATAATCCACTCCCTGATATTTACCAACGGGGGTAATTCCGGGTTGGTTCATCTGTTGAAATAATCCCCCCAAGACATCATAGGAATTGCCACCATTTAGACATTCTTGTACACAAGAAATAAATAAATCTCTTGGTAACAATCCTCGATCCTCAGCAAACATTGCTAAGACACACTGCAAAATAAATCGCTGGGCCGTCAACTCATCAAAACCGCTTTTATGACCGCGTTTTTTTAACAGTTGAAACAACTCACCCATCCGCCGCGCTGCCGTTTCTGTAATCTCGACTTGATTATTCTGAAAAATAGGGGTACGATTCCCTACTTCCATAAAATTGAAGGCACTGACCCGATTTTTCAAATCGTTGAGATTTACTCGATCTACCGGTTCATCTATTTGAAGATCAAAATCAAAAATCCAGAACTGATCAAAATTACATAATAAGACATAGCGAGGGCGATTAGGAACCAAGCGACTCCAGTATTCAAAAGCTTGGGGATAGTGCTTACTTAAATCTTCTCCTCGCTTTTTCATTTCAATTAAAACACGAGGTTTCCAAACTAAATCAGCAAATCCTGTTTTACCTTTCTTGCTACCTTTAGTAATCGCCTCCTCATAGGTTGCACCCGCTTCTAACGCACCCTTATGACCAAAAGCTCGAAAGAAACGGTCTAGGAAAATCTGAGCTTCTTTCCTTTCTTTGCCAGTAATGTGCTGTTGACAAAAATCAATAAATTCCTGTAAGCTTTCAAGAGTAGTAGTCATCTTTTGCCTTTCCATTGGAGTAGGGTGGGCGTTGTAGTGCGATCACCATCTTACACAATAATTCATCATTCATAATTCATCATTCATAATTCATCATTCATAATTCATAATTCAGGCTCTTCTAGGTTCTGTGTGATCAGTTTAACTTACTCTATGATCGATCGATCTTTGTGTCCTCTCTGTCTGGAGTGGTTCCTTCCACTCCCTCGCTCTTGAGGAATGTATCTTAGAATACATTTTACCCACCAAACCGGGGAGAGCCGATTTTCCATTGAATCAAACCAAATCAATCGACGATTAAAGCAGTCAAACCTATACTAGGTAAGCATTTGGGCGAATTATGCCAAAATACTCACTCTCATTAAGAAAGAAATGCTAAAAGCCTTAATTCTCGTGCTTATTGAGAATGAATCTGTTAGTTTGGCGAGTTTTGAGATTGTAGAAGCCTCTCTGTGAATGCGTTTGAGGCACCTGAATCTTTAGGTTAATTTTCTCCCCTATTATAAGTAGTCGTGCAAAATTAATTTCCTAGTGAAGATAGGCAAAAGGCAGGAGGCAAGAGGTGGTTAGATATGTGTAATTAATTTTGCTTAGGTACTTAGCTCAAATTGCCCCTCTCAAACTCCGAAAAACAGCGATCGCCCTTCTTAACCTCAGCTAAAAATGCGATCGCCCCTGATTAAGCAATAGCAAATTCTGTTAATTTACGACTTGCAGGATCATGAAATGCTAAAACAATATCTTCTTTGGGAATCCCTGCTTCTAATAATTGAGAGGTGATTCCTATTTCTGTCCAATCTTGTTCAATATAAACTCTTTCATTTTTAATACGAATATGAATCTGAATATTGTTGATTTTCTTTTTGTTTATCCAACCAATAGACATCCATAGATAATGATCATGATTTTCATCAAAAATTAAACAGGTTTCTAGTTTTTTTTTGGATGAGCTATTCGCAATTGTGTCTAGCTTTGTTAAGGTATTTTGAATAATTTGGCGATAGTTAGTTAGTTTATCCATTGGACAATCTCCTCTTTTTCGATGTTGACAACTAATAAATCTAATTGGTGTCTTTTAATAACGGCTTGAATAGATTTTCGTTGGAAAAAAGTCTCATAAATTTCATCTTTAATAGCCAGATAGATTTCTTGGTATTCATCTTATCCTAATTGAATAAGATCACGATAAAAAATATATTGCCCCAAAGCCATTTCGGTTCTTCGGTTTGTCTTATGCAATGGACGGGGGTTATAAGGGATGGAACCCTTATAGAGAAAGGCATTTAGCGATTTTTGTCAATTGTTTTTGCTCTAGAGCGAACTAATCAATTAAGTCTCTTGCCAGATAAGGATTTAGTCGATTTATGCCTCCCTATCGAACCATACCAAGTAACGAAGAACCGCCATTTCAAAGTCTTTGATCATTGAAGGGCCAAGAAAGCTTTTAATTTCAATGATAATTTTACGTTGTCTTTGTTCTTCGGAAATATATTTCTCGATCGCCAGGTCTGGATACAATTCAGCGTCTTCAAATTCAATAGGATAAGGATCAGCCGTAATTGTCCAGCCGTCTTTAATTAAGGCATTTTTAACGGCTTCGTGATAGAGGTCTTTTGCTGGCATTTGCCTCCTTCTATTTTGATCACTGGATTTATTATAAGCGATCGCCCTCCTCTTCTCACAGTAAAATAGCGATCGCCTCTTCCAAATTTTTATTAAAAACGCGATCGCCTATCGGTAGATGTCCTTTCGATGTCCAATATCTAAAATAATCACCTTTTTTGCAGAATCATCTATCGCGTAAATAACGCGATAAACTCCAATCCGAATCCGCCAGCCTTCTCGTCCTGTCAGTTTGAGACACCCTGCTGGTCTTGGATTGTCAGCTAATGCTCTAATCCCGTCTCGAACTTTCTGATAACTATCTTGGGGAAGATTAGCTAAAGCCTTAGAAGCTTGTTTTTTAATCGCAATAGTGTAATTCATTGACGACTATTTTCAATTTCGGCGATCGCCTCTTCAAAAGGAATTTCTTCCTCTTCCGAAATAGCTAAATCATAGGCTCTAATAGCATTCAATTCTTCAGAATCTTCTAGGAGTTTTCGATATTCCTCTATATCTAAAAGAATACCGATTTGATTACCCTGTTCATCAGTAATATACTTTTGCTTTAATGGCATTGATAATTACCTTGTTTGTTAATTTTATCCCCTATTATAGCTCAAATTTATCCTTCATCCTCAACTCAACAGCGATCGCCTCTCTCTCCTTTACAGAAAAAATGCGATCGCTCCAATTAAAGTTAAGATGAGAAACTATACCTCAACTTATCCTAAGAATTAAAGATTAAAAAGTATTTCCTATTCTATAAACTAATGGTATTAATTTAGCTAGAGTTGAGGGTTTGACTTTAGAAAATTGGAATGCTATAATAATGCCTAAATGCCAATATTCGGAATAAGTAATTATGCCATCTTTAGACTTCTTAAGTAGCTGGTTATAATTAAATTAAAAATGGATTTTAGGTTCGATCCCCCCTGCCCCCCTTGATAAGGGGGGTGCCGATCCCCCCTTAGTCCCCCCTTGATAAGGGGGGTGCCGATCCCCCCTTAGTCCCCCCTTGATAAGGGGGGTGCCGATAGGCGGGGGGATCCCCCCTTGATAAGGGGGGTGCCGATAGGCGGGGGGATCCCCCTTAATAAGGGGGCATCTGACAGTTTTTAACACCTAACCACTTATGTTAAGGCAAATAAAA
>NZ_JASJFG010000324.1:0-4469 GCF_030065375.1 Microcystis sp. M49636_WE2
AAAAGCTGCCCCAAAAATACTGGTAATTGCTGCCGCTATGCTTAAAGTTATCTTGTATCTTTCGCAAACCTTATCGAAGGAGTGATAAGTGATTAAATGAACCAACCACTGATTTAAACCGTGAAATCCTCCCAAGAAAAAACCAACCACCACAGGAGGTAGTTTTAAGTAATAAATAGCAACGAAAAAAGGAACATCCATCAAAGGATTAAAGAAAGTTTGTATCTGTGCGGGTAGGACATCATACTTAAAACGTCCCGTTAATAACATATAGGGATTATAAAAATGATAATTGCGTAAATCCCAACTAACATCTTGACCTAAGATAACTGATAAAATCCCTAATCCGATAAAATAAACTACTGCCCAGAAGAGGGGATGAGTGAGGGTGAACCGTTTTAATAATGCCATAATTTAATCAATAATTTTGGTGACTTCGACGAGAAAACTAAACCCAATAGGACTGTTTACTTTCAGCAAAAGCCAATCAGTTATTAGTTTTTACTGTGCCATTAGACTAATTACTAGCTCTGGGATGAGTCGGCCTTTTAGCTGATAGCTTTTTACTTGATATACCATGTTTGGCTAACAAATACAAACGGAAACTTTTGACTCCAAAAAACGTCTTTGGGCAAGTTGACCAAATTTTGATATACTAAGGTGATAAAATTGCCCACCATACTGACTCGATCGCCCATGAAGTCCAGAAAAGGGTTAATCTCGGTCAAGCAAGCTTATCTAAAAATTCTATCGGTCATCCTAGTTCTGGCGATAATCGGTTTATCGGTTGTCGGAAACTATGGTATCACTTGGGACGAACCGATCGAAGTGGATATGGTCAATCATAATCTCGAATATATCCGAGAAAACAAGCCCATATCAGAAATGTCGCGTCATTACGGCTTTTATTTTAACTACATATCCCAACTTATCTATGAAACCAAAGAAAATTTTTTCCCTGCTACCCCCAATCTTCCCCCCAATCCCACCGATAAGGAGGAATGGCTATCGAGGATCTGGCAAATAACCCGGGTTAAGCACGTCGTCACCTTTCTTTTTTCCCTGATTACCTATCTATCGGTGGTGGGAATCGTCGCTATCCTAGCAGGAATCGAATCTGCTTGGTTAGGTGCGCTAATTTTAGCCCTATTTCCCGCTTTTTGGGGTCATAGCTTCTTTAATCCCAAAGATATTCCCTTTGCAGCCATGTTCACCCTCGGAACCTTCGCTGGTTCCCTATTGCTAGATAAATATTTTCGATCCGAAAATCAGGCTATTAAACTAGGATTTAACCGTTTAACCGTTTATTCTTGTCTCTACGGGGTTCTCGCTGGTTTAATCACCGGAATTCGCATCGGTGGCTTTTTTATCCTCTTTTATCTCATCTTCGCCCATCTGGTGGCCCGATGGGATATCAAAACCCTCCCCAAAACTCTCTGGCGTTTTCTGCCCCTATACGCAGTTATTATAATTTTTTGGGCAATAACAACCTATATAGTCCATCCTGCCGCTTGGAGAACCCCGATTACTTGGTTTATCGAAGCGATAACCCTCATGTCAAAGTATAACATCTGGGATAATACGGTTCTCTTTGACGGTCAAAATATCCCCGGTCGTTCCCTACCGTGGTACTATCTACCCCGGCTATTTTCCCTCACCACCCCCGTCCTCCTGCAAATCGCCGCCCTGGTCGGTGTAATTGGGATTTTGACAAAAATGACCAAATTAACGCCAACCCAGCGTGCTTGCGCCCTAATCACCGTACTCCAAGCGTTTTTACTGCCTACCGTTGCTATCCTGCGTCAATCTACTCTCTACGACGGCATCCGTCACTTTTTATTTGTCATTCCCGCCCTAGCAGCGATCGCAACTACGGCCATTATTTGGACATACCATAAACTCAAACAAAAGTCAATAAAAATCTTTCTCACTACCCTGCTAATCCTCAACTTTAGCCTCATTGTCCACGACATGATTAGCCTACATCCCTACGAATACACCTACTATAACCGCGCCTACGGAGGCTTAAAAGCGGCCCAAGGTCAACAGGAAACCGATTACTGGGGATTAAGTCTCAAAGAGGGGATGGAATGGCTTAATCAAAATGCCGCCGCTAACTCTACCATTGTCGTTGCCGGTCCGATGTTTGCGGCGGAAATGGTAGAGAATCACCAACGAAACCTGACAATGATCTATCGAGATGACTTTGCTTGGGGAAAGGCCGCCGACCCCGATTATTATCTAGCTATATCCCGATACGATTATTTCCAAGCTTTCCCCCATTGTCCCATTGTTCATGCCGTCCAACGTCAAGAAACACCCCTAACTATCATTAAACATTGTCGTCAGCCATGATCGAAATGACCGCTATTCCGCCGATTTCCCTGAAAAACTACCGTATCGCCGCCATCATTCCCTGTCACAATGAAGAACTAACGATCGCTAAAGTTGTCTCCCAATTTCAAACTTTTTTGCCAGAAGCGGCAATATATGTTTATAACAACCGCTCTACCGATGATACCGTGACCGAAGCACTGAAAGCGGGGGCGATCGTGCGTCAGGAAATCCAACCGGGAAAAGGCAATGTTGTCCGGCGGATGTTTGCCGATATCGAGGCCGATATCTATATTCTTATTGATGGTGATGATACCTACGAAATTGCGGCAGTACGTCGCTTAATTGAACGAATGTTGGGGGAACAATTGGATATGGTGGTCGGTGCGCGTCGGGAAGCGGTAAAATCCTCCCAGGCTTATCGCCGGGGTCATCGCGCTGGTAATCTGTTTTTAACAGGATTCGTTAAATTTCTGTTTGGAGCGCGTTTAATCGATATGCTCTCCGGTTATCGTGTCTTTTCCCGTCGTTTCGTCAAATCTTTTCCCGCTTTATCCAATGGTTTCGAGATTGAAACCGAGTTAACTATCCACGCTTTAGAATTAAAAATTCCCTTCGCTGAAGAACCAACCCTCTACGGGGAACGTCCCGAAGGTTCCCAAAGTAAGTTAAAAACCTTTCAAGATGGCTGGCGGGTATTGGGAACCGCTATCCTACTTTTTAAAGAAATTCGTCCTTTTCTCTTTTTTAGCCTTGTCTCGCTCATTTTGGCGGTTATTTCCCTCCTCTTAGCGATCCCCGTCCTGTTTGAATACCTCGAAACTGGCTTAGTACCACGTTTTCCCACCGCCATTTTATCGGCCTCGATCATGCTTTTAGCCTTTTTAAGTTTGACCTGTGGCATGATCCTCGATTCCGTCTCCCGGGGACGAAAAGAGATGAAACGAATGGCTTATCTAGCTAACAGTTGGCCAAAAGGTTAGGGAAAAAAGTTCACTAAACATACAGGTCTAGGTCATATATCGGGTTAAACCGTCTCTAACCGTTGCAGCACGGAGGAGGGTTTTTTGTCAATAAATTCCGCTGGCGAAATTTGATATTTAATCAGATTGGCTAATTCCTGTAGTTGGCTGATGGCTTCCGCGCCTTCGAGTTTCATTAACTCTCGATCATCGCGCATTTCTGTCCAAGTGATGCCGTAATCGGACACGAGAAACCGAATTAGATGGGTTTCCCCCAATCCCACCATAAAGGATGCGCTGTTCATTTGACCGCCACAGGTGTAGCAAGATGCTAGATAACCTTGATTTTCTAGTGCGATCGCTAAGGCCTGTAAATCCATGACTAAGTCTTTGACCAGTTGGCGATGCTGTTCTGCAAGTCGTTTAAACACAATTTTCCTCCTGATAACACTCCTCAATTATAAAACCTTAATACTTTTTTAAGATTCTTTTTTGAGAGAATAAGATATGTGAACCAGGTTTTTTTACGGATGTTAAGCAACAAAATGTAAAGAACCCGAGGCCTAGGGTAGCGTGAATTCCTGAGTTCGCCAAGTATATATAACTACAAAGCCACCAGTTTATCCATCTTTCCACCTCCTATATCCCAACTATTCCCATCATGCCTATTTTTAAAGTTTATGATCCAGTTTCGACAAAAAAGTTCGCAAATCTAGATTGACAATTACTTGACACTCCCGTTGCCTAAAGGCGTGGGGATTCTTCGTTCACGGGGAGATGCCTTGCAAAAGCATTGCCTTTACTTGGTCTTACTCTCCCTCCAGAAGCAGTAGCGGTATGCCCTACCGCCAAAATTCGTAAACCTTCATCTCGAATATTCTTAGCAGCATTGATGTCTCTATCGTGGGTTTCTCCACACTTAGGACATTGCCAACTACGAGTCTCTAAACTCAAGCTATCAACAGGATTTAAGCAGTTACTACAGGCCTTGGAACTGGGAAAAAATCTGTCAACTTCTATATAGGGGCTGCTGAAAAAGTTTGTTGGTGGGGGCAGGGTGTGGGGTGTGGGGTGTGGGGTGTAGGGTTTTACCGATTTTGAGGTAGTCAGTTACCTAATTTTCAGGGAAAAAGTACCTGAATTTTACCCCCGATCCCTCCAATGGTCGGCACT
>NZ_JASJFG010000009.1:0-5920 GCF_030065375.1 Microcystis sp. M49636_WE2
AATTCTTGGGCTGCCCATTTCTCCATTTTTTTGCTTACCTCCACCTTAATTCCTTCTTTCAAAACTATACCTATCAATCGTTTCCCCTTTTTTTAAGTTTCTTCTCTTTTTGTTAAGAAAGATCCGACTAATGGATAGCTTAATAAGGGGGGTGTCTGATCCCCCCTGCCCCCCTTGATAAGGGGGGTGCCGATAGGCGGGGGGATCTACCCTTGATAAGGGGGGTGTCTGATCCCCCCTGCCCCCCTTGATAAGGGGGGTGTCTGATCCCCCCTGCCCCCCTTGATAAGGGGGGTGTCTGATCCCCCCTGCCCCCCTTGATAAGGGGGGTGCCGATAGGCGGGGGGATCTACCCTTGATAAGGGGGGTGTCTGATAATTTTTAACACATACCTACTTACTGTCATCAAAAATATCTAACTGCTGCAGAGAGGGGGAATTATCCGACTTAACCGGTTTAATTTTCTTAATTCCTTGACGCAAACCGATCGCAATTTTACTATGTTTTTCGATTTGACCCATCACCTGCATGGCACGATCGATCACAGAAGCTGGTAAACCGGCTAATCTCCCCGCTTCAATACCATAGGATTTATCCGCGCCTCCCGGTCGTACTTGGTGCAAAAATACTATCTCATGGGGTAATTCTTTGACTGTTACCTGATAATTAGCCACATTCTCTAAAATTGAAGCTAATTCGTTTAGTTCGTGGTAGTGAGTGGCGAAAATCGTCCGCGATTGCAGTACCGTGGCTAAATACTCCGCCACAGACCAAGCTATGGATAACCCGTCAAAAGTGGCTGTCCCCCGGCCAATTTCGTCTAATAATACTAATGATCTGTCTGTGGCGTGATTGAGAATATTGGCGGTTTCGTTCATTTCCACCATAAAGGTGGATTGGCCGGTAGCGAGGTCATCCACAGCCCCCACCCGGGTGAAAATGCGATCGCAGATGGAGATTTTGGCCGACTTTGCCGGGACAAAACTGCCGGTTTGGGCCAACAATTGAATTAATCCCACCTGTCGCAGATAACAACTTTTGCCACTAGCATTGGGACCGGTGAGAATAATCAAGTCGGGGTATTCTAAACCTTCCTGATTGCCCAAATTAATCGAATTCGGCACAAAAAAGCCGGCCCCCAGGGATTGTTCCACCACGGGATGACGACCATCTTTAATATCGATAAGACGACCATCGGCGATTTCTGGGCGACAATATCCCTGATAAACGGCGATTTCTGCCAATGCTGCCAACACATCTAAAGCGGCGACTTTTGTGGCTACTTCCCGGATTTCTGGGGAAAATTCGGCCACTTGACGGCGTAAATCGCTAAAAATCTCGTATTCTAACTTATTTAATTCATCTACTGCCGTCAGAATTATATTTTCTTTCTCCTTTAACTCGGTGGTGATATAACGTTCCTCATTGACTAAAGTTTGCTTACGCACATACTCTTTTGGGGCGAAATCGGCTTTACTGCGGGGTAAACTGATATAATAACCGAAAGTTTTGTTATAACTAACCTTAAGATTACTAATACCCGTTCTTTCTTTCTCTGTCGTCTCCAGATTCTTAAACCAATCGATTACTTCCTGATAGTCGCGCCGCAGGGCATCCAATTGGGCATCAATTCCCTCGCGAATCACCCCCCCTTCCTTCAGATGCAGCGGAGGAGATTCCACCAGATGCGCTATCACCTGCTGGCCTAATTTTTCTAAATCGGCGGGAATTTGCTGTAAAGCTTTCAAATAGGGCGAATTTCCCGAAGCAACCAAAGCCGCTAAATCGGCTAATTTGACTAAAGATGCCGCTAGGGAAAGTAAATCGCGGGCGTTAGCTGTTCCTGCGCCAACACGACCGCTTAAACGTTCTATATCGTAGATTTCCCTTAATTTTTGCCGAATATCTTGGCGCAGGGCGGGATTATCCTTTAACTCTTGGATAGTATCTTGACGGGCGCGAATACCGCGAGAATCTAAGAGAGGTTGCAGTAACCAACGACGTAAAGCGCGACTACCCATGGCCGTGCAAGTGCGATCAATCGCCCATAATAGAGAACCATAGAAGCTACCATCGCGCACCGTTTGGGTAATTTCAAGGTTACGACGGGTTTGCCCATCTAAAATCAAAAATTCGGAGATAGAGTAGGTTTTTAAGGGTTGTAGGGGGACTTGATTGGCTTTTTGGGTATCTTCAATGTATTCTAATAAGCCCCCAGCTGCGCGAATAGCGAGGGGTAAATGTTCGCAGCCCATCCCCTCTAGGGAACGCATTTTATAGGTGATTAGGAGACGATTTTTCGCCTCTGTGAGAGTAAAGATATTTTGGGGACGGAGAGAATAACAAAAACTATCGGGTAAACAGGGGGGGAGATGGTCGGATTTTTCCCCGGGGCGCAAAATACGGTTTAAATCGGGGGCATTGATGGGAAAAAGGATTTCTGAGGGCTGTAAACGGCTTAATTCTAGGCTTAAAGCCGTTAAATCACTGGCTTGGGTGGTGTAGAATTCTCCGGTGGAGATATCTGAATATGCTAATCCCCAATTTTCTCCGGTAATCACCACTGCGGCCAGAAAATTATTCTTTTTTGCGTTTAACATTCCCTCATCGGTGAGGGTTCCGGGGGTGAGCAGTTTGGTGATAGCGCGTTCTACGAGCCGTTTTTCGGCGGCTGCTTCCGTTGAATCTTCTACTTGGTCACAAATCGCCACCGCATAGCCTTTTTCCACCAATAAACGACTATAGCGCTCTAGGGCGTGGTGGGGAACTCCGGTCATGGCGACTCTCCCAATACCTTTACCCCCTTCCTTGCTGGTGAGAACTAATTCCAATTCTCTGGAGATAATCACCGCATCCTGAAAGAAGCACTCGAAAAAATCGCCCACACGATAGAGTAAAAGAGCATTGGGATAGGTTTCTTTTACCTCCACATAATGCTGGTACATAGGGGTGAGTTTATCGCGATCGAGTCCGCGATAATCACGATGGGGATCTTTATTGGTAGCGGGTGGTTCTAGGGGAAAATCCGAGGGGAGAGTCATGGGTGAAAGAAAGCTGGACAATTCTTTATTCAATTTAAGTAGGTAGGCGTTAAAAATTATCAGATGCCCCCCTTATTAAGGGGGGACTCAGGGGGGATCTCCCCGCCTATCGGCACCCCCCTTATTAAGGGGGGACTCAGGGGGGATCGAACCTAAAATCCATTTTTAATTTAATTATAACCAGCTACTTACCGCTCTTGAGAACCTACGATCAAAGAATCCCAATAGGCTAAGCTGCTGGTTCCTGTTATCCAACCCAGAGATTAACATCTGAGCTATCTGCATGAATTTGGTATCATTCCCTGTCCGAGAATTATATTTTTGTTAATAACAGTTATTTTTAAGGGGTGGGCTGCATTCTTTTAGTATAGACTTCGGTAGGATTAATTGAGGTGGTTATATCTTCTAAATCAAATTTTCGCAGAGTTTTATCTTTGGTATTGACCTGATAAACCAAACGATTAGTGATATCTAATCCAGTTAACCAATTACTGTGGGAATGATAGGCTCCCGTGTCGATATCTAGCCAACCGGCACCGGCGACTAATTGCCCCGGATTTACCCCCGGAAAAGTAAAAGTAATCGTGTGGCCAGTGATAATTAATTTATCACTAAAAAAAGGTTCCGGTATACTGTGGAATTCATCGCGGATCCAACAAAAATGAGTAGCATCTTGTTCTTCGAGGGGTAAATGGGGATAAACCCCGGCATGAACCAGCCAAATATCGCCTAAATCGAGGTAAAGAGGCAAGGTTTTCAGCCAATCGATGTGATCTTGCGGTATTTTGTGGTTATAGCTAAAAAGAGTAGTATTACCGCCATTATAAAGCCAACCTGGCAACATTTCCCCGATCATTCTTTGGCTGCCCAACACCTCTAGCAGCATCTGTTCATGATTGCCCAATAGACAACGATAGCGGTGTTGACGAACAAATTCAACCACTTGGGCGCTATTGGGACCACGATCAATTAAATCGCCCAAGAAATAAACTGGTTCCTTTTCTTGAGGCGCGATTGCTTCTATTAGCTGCAAAAGAGGATCGTATTGACCGTGAACGTCACCGATGATGATTCGACGGGAGGGCATAGTGGTAAAAATTGGGGGTCTGTGTTATTGTCCCTTGGTCGGGACTAATTCTAATATGCCCAGTTGAGACTTAAAAATTAACATTGATTTAGGGGAAATGGGGGAATTCAACTAAAACCCCATCACCCAACACCTAACCGGTCTAAATGTTAAGTTAAGTATCGAAGAGCGGCCGTTTCATCACCCGGTAGTAATATAATCACTGAGTTATCAACTTTGATCCTTGAGTATGACTGCATTCACCACAACCCCCACCCTTGCCAATTTGCCCGCCAGTGATAGCCGTAGCCGCGTCAGTGAATTTATGAAATCCCTACAGGATGAAATTTGTCAGGGATTAGAAGAAGTGGATGGACAAGCAAAATTTATCGAAGATAGTTGGCAACGGCCCGAAGGTGGCGGCGGACGTTCGCGAGTTTTGCGGGAAGGGGCAATTTTTGAACAAGCAGGGGTGAATTTTTCGGAAGTTTGGGGGAAAGAATTACCTCCTAGCATTGCCAAACAACGGCCCGAGGCTGCCGGTCATCAATTTTACGCCACGGGAACCTCGATGGTTTTGCATCCTCACAATCCTTATATTCCCACGGTTCACCTCAATTATCGCTATTTTGAAGCCGGCCCGGTTTGGTGGTTTGGCGGCGGTGCCGATTTAACTCCCTACTATGCTTTTGAAGAAGATGCTAGTCATTTTCACCGCACTTTTAAACAGGTTTGCGACCAACATCATCCTGAATATTATCCCGTTTTTAAACGCTGGTGTGATGAATATTTTTATCTCAATCATCGTCAGGAAGCCAGAGGCATCGGCGGGATTTTCTTTGATTACCAAGACGGTTTAGACCCTCTCTATCGTGGTCCTTTTGCCGAAAGTGATGCCGCTATCTATTCAGAAAAATTATCTCCCCAACAACCCCGCAACTGGGAAGAAATTTTTAGTTTCATTAATGACTGTGGCCGAGCTTTTCTACCCGCTTACGTTCCCATTGTCCAGAAACGCCGCTCGACGGAATACGGTGACAGAGAACGTCAGTTTCAACTCTATCGTCGCGGTCGTTATGTAGAATTTAATTTAGTTTATGATCGTGGCACAATTTTTGGGTTGCAAACTAACGGTCGTACCGAGTCGATTTTGATGTCTTTACCTCCTTTAGTCCGTTGGGAATACTGTTATCAACCTGCACCCAATACCCCAGAAGCAAAACTCTATGATATCTTCCTAAAACCCCAAGATTGGGTTAATTGGCAAGGTTAAATCAGTTATCAGTTATCAGTTATCAGTTATCAGAAGATTGCTTTTATTTATTCTTCCCAATTCATAATTCATAATTCATAATTCATAATTCATAATTCATAATTCATAATTCATAATTCCCTCTCCCGTTCTAGTTATCTGTCATTTGTCAAGTAAATAAATTTAAAAATTTTGGCTAATTTTTGGACACCTCTCCATACTCGTCTGGAAACCACAGTCAAAAAGGGACAATTATTACCTAAAAATGCGTCTCTGTTAGTGGCATTGTCGGCAGGTCAGGATTCCCTCTGTTTAGGTCAATTATTGCTGGATTTGCGCTCTCGTTGGGGTTGGCAACTAGCGATCGCTCATTGTGATCACCGTTGGTCTTACGACCGAGGATTAGTGGATCATGTGCGTAAAATCGCCGAAATTTGGCAATTACCCGTTTATATTGCCACCGCACCCCCCATGGCGGAAACGGAAGCCAAGGCCCGACAATGGCGTTATCAAGCTTTACAAACAATCGCCCAAGAACAGGGTTTTAATTATCTTCTCACG
>NZ_JASJFG010000098.1:0-5690 GCF_030065375.1 Microcystis sp. M49636_WE2
AATACAGCAATTTATTGGTTAAAATATAGACAGCCAAGACCAGCAATTTTAGACACAAGCTATACTTATGCCATCAAATCCACAATTAAAGTTAATGACCGAGCTACTTCACCTAGAAGGAGTTGTCGTTACCAATTATCAAATTATTACCGATATAGGAATTGTTTTACATTTAGAAAATATGTCAAGAGAAAGCCAGTGCATTCATTGTGGAAGTAAAACGGAAAAAGTTCATCAAAACAATGAATTAACAATCCGAGATTTACCCTTTGGAGAACAGGCATTATATCTGAGAATCAATCGTCGTCAGATGAGATGCGAGAAATGTGGGAAAAAATTCACAGAAGAACTAAATTATTTGCCGAAGAAAAGAACCTACACAGACAGATTTAGAAAAAAAATAGTGACCGAAGTCCTGAATAGTGATCTCAAAAATACGGCAGAAAGAAATGGAGTAAGCGAACAAGAAATAGAGACGATGCTCAAAGACTTAGGAGAAGAGTTAATAACCGCAAAACCTCAAGGGCTAAAAAAATTAGGAATAGATGAAATAGCCATGATAAAGGGAAAAGGAAATTACTATGCTGTGTTAGTAAATATAGACACAGGAAAAATTATAGGCTTAGTGGAAAAAAGAACAGAAGAAGCATTAACAGAATATCTGAAACACTGGGGAGAAGAGGTTTTGAGCCAAATAGAGGAAGTAAGTATAGACCTGTGGATAGGGTATAAAAATGTGGCAGAAAAACTAATGCCTCAAGCTCAAATAGTAGGGGATAGATTCCATGTAATGAAACAAGTAAATAACGAGCTAGATGAAGCAAGAAAGGAGGTAAAAAGAGAGGCAGCTAAGATAAAAAATAAGAAAAATAAAGAAAATATCTTAGCAGGAATAGCCAAGAGCAAATATGCCTTATTAAAGAATGAAGGAGACTTAGTAGAGAAAGAAAGGAAAAAATTGGAAGAAGTATATAAAGTGTCTCCAAAACTTGGGGAAATGCACAAATTAAAAGAGGAATTTAGAGAAGTATTTGAGAAAAATACGGAGGGGAATGAGGGATTATTTGCCTTGAGTGATTGGCTCAAAAAGGCGATGGCTTACTTTCCTAAAAGCTGCCAGACAATTCGGCGGTGGATTGACGAAATAACTGCCTATTTTGATAACCGAACAACCCAGGGAACAGTTGAAGGAATTAATAATAAACTGAAGGTGATTAAAAGGAGAGGCTATGGATTTAGAAACTTTAAAAACTTTAGTCTTAGATGTTTATTAAATTGGCATTTTGCTAGTTGATTTTACATGGTAAGTTCGGAAGAACCCTTTTTTAGACAAAGAAGTATTTACAGATGTCACGGAAGGAGAAAGGCATGAAAGTGATTTAGTCGCACAAGTTAAGTTTCGCGGAAAAGAATCTTTTTTTCTGATTCATCTGGAGGCGCAGGAAAGTTCCCGAAAGTGGTTTAACCGGCGAATGTTTACTTATTTTGCTCGCTTTCATGAGAAATTTGTCTTACCGATTTATCCGATTGTAATTTTTTCTTATTCAAAGCCAAAAAGAGCAGCGATTAGTCAATATGTAGTCGATTTTCCCGATTTTAAGGTATTAGAATTTAACTATCAAGTAGTGCAGTTAAATCGATTAAATTGGCGAGATTTTCTCAATCAACCGAATCCGGTTGCTTCAGCTTTAATGGCTAAGATGAACATTGCCGAGAAAGAGCGAGCCAAGGTTAAGGCGGAATGTCTGCGCTTGTTAATTACTTTAAAGTTAAATCCTGCGAAAATGCAATTAATTTCTGGATTTATCGATACTTATCTCAATCTAAATCCTGCCGAAGAGATACAATTTCAACAAGAGATTAGCACATTTAGTCAACCCGTACAGGAGGGAGTTATGCAAATTACTACCAGTTGGATGCGTCAAGGTATTGAACAAGGTATTGAACAAGGTATCGAACAAGGTATCAAACGCGGTATCGAACAAGGTATTGAACAAGGTATTGAACAAGGTATCAAACGCGGTATCGAGCTAGGTATCGAACAAGGTATCGGACAAGGTATCGGACAAGGTATCGAGCTAGGTATCGGACAAGGTATCGAACGCGAAAAGACATTTATTCTTCGTCAACTTAAACGCAAGTTAGGGGAGATTAATTTTTCCTTAGAAACTAAAATTATGGAGTTAAGTATTGATAATGTCGAAGCATTAGGAGAAGCTTTATTCGATTTCTCTACGGTTGAAGATTTAATCAATTGGTTAAATACTTTAACTGCCTAGTTTTGACGTTAGTGATCGCATTTTGGCAATCACCCGCTAGAGAAAACGGGTTTCTTAAAGAAACCCGTTTTCTGATGGCTTGAGGTTTAACCGCACCGAATTTAATTTGATTTTCTCTGATTCATGAATAAACCTGATGAAAAAAAAAAAAAAATAAGCATACTTTATATTCTATTGACAGTAGAAAAAAACGCTCTCAAAATGGTGGAAACGATTAATTAATGGTTTAATAGTTTTTTTTAGCCTAACCTCGACTGGCTACGTTTGCGGAAAACAGGCTGACTCGGCTGAATAAATAATAGCCAAGCAAATTGTGGGCATTGCCCACCCTACACAACTATTCATTTTAGAAATTTAAAGGGTTAATGTCATGACTTATTCTCTTTTGCCGATTCTTCCTGTTGTTGACGATGTTTTGTTCAATTTTGCTCAATCTGATGAATTTTGGGCGAATTTGGCCATCGCTTTTGGCACAAGTTATGATGTGGTTAAGGCGACGCAATTACGACAGCAGTGGCACAGCCGAAATTTTAGTCAAATTCCCCCAATTGAGGTACTCAGTGATGAGGTTTTAGGGACGGCGAATGGTGCATATTCCAGAAGTACCAATAAGATTTATCTATCAGCATCTTTTTTAAATACAGCTTCGCCAGCAGCGATAATTAATGTAATTTTAGAAGAAATTGGGCATTATGTGGATGCTCAAATTAATCAGAATGATGCTCCTGGAGATGAAGGAGAATATTTCTCGGCATTAGTCCGGGGAGTAGATTTGACAACGCAAGAAGTAGCAAGAATTACAACTGAAAATGACTTTGCAAATATTACGATTACAGGCAGTAATATTTCTGTAGAAAAATCTGCACCAATTATTTTGACCGTTAATACGACCGCCGATCAAAATGATGGAACCACTACTGGTGGATTGTCATTACGAGATGCGATTTTAATAGCCAATGCAGACACTACCAATGACTATATTATTGAATTACAAGGGGGACAAACCTATTTTCTCACTAACATGGTTTTCGGGGATTTGTGGGATAATACAGCCAAAACTGGTGATTTGGATATTTTACCAGGTGGTAAAGTTACGATTAAAAGTTTAGGTACAAGTCAGGCTGTTATTGATGGCAGTGGTTTAGGTAGTGGATATGGTAAGGGTAATCGCATTTTTCATGTCTTAGCTAACAGCAATTTTTCCTTAGATAAAATAACTATTACGAAATCAGCAGTAGGAGGTATTCTTGTTGATCAAAATGCTTTAGCTAATATTAGCAATAGCATAATCACTCAAAATGTTTACGTTTCCATGTCCGGCGGTAGTGCATCAACAAGGGGTGGAGGTATTAGCAATTTCGGTAATACTATTATTCAATCAAGCACGATAAATCAAAACTCAAGTGGACATGGTGGTGGTATTTATAACGAAGGATCACTAACCATAAACGATAGCACCATTAATGAAAATAACTCTACTTATGATGGAGGGGGTATTTATTCTAGCGGAACATTAACAGTAACTAATAGCGTTGTCAACAGTAACAAGACTGGATTTAATGGAGGTGGCTTTTATAATGGAGGTACAGCTAATATTTCTAAAACTGCTTTCAACAATAACAATGATACTGGTATTTATAATACTGGATCATTAACGCTCACTGATGGTTCAATCAATAGCAATCTCAGCGCAGGATTAGAAAATAAGGGAACTACTACCGTTACTGGAACCTCAATTAATAGCAATACAGGTAATGGAATTGAAAATAATAATATACTTAACATTAGTCGGGCTATCATCAATCAAAATGGAAAATATGGTTTATATAACTCACCTGATCTCTTTGGCAGTAATAACAAATATGCTAATGTTGAGAGTACAATAATTGATCGTAATGGTGATACTGGCATTTATAATTCTGGAACAATAAATATATCAAAAAGTGTAGTTAGTAGTAACGCAGATGGTGGTCTTTATAATAATTCTGGCAATGCTACTGTTATTGATACAATAATCCAAAATAATATTACTACTGGCTTTGGTGGTGGTATAGATAATCGAACGGCAAATCTTACAGTTATTAATAGTTTGATTGACGGTAATAGTGCAACAAAGTATGGTGGTGGTATTTATAATTATAACGACACTTTGCATAATGTAACTATTGTGAATAGCACTATTAGCAATAATAGTGCAAGTTTTGGCGGCGGCATCTTGAATACTGGTTATACAGTCCCAGGGTCTAGAAATGTTCCTCCTCGTGATACAAGAGCAACTTTTACGGCTATTAATTTAACAATTAGTGGCAATTCTGCTTCTGGGAGTGGTGGCGGAATTTATAATGAATCTAGGGGAAACCTTAATCTTAGCAACAATACCATCACGAACAACACATCTACATCAAATTTCAATACAAGCGGTGGAACAGGAGGCGGAATTTATAATGAAATCAATGGTGGACTTAATAATAATGCTAAAGGTGTAGTTAATGCTAAAAATACTATTATTGCAGGTAACTTTGATACCCCAAATAATAGCGTGACAAGTAGCACTTTAAACCCCGATTTGTATGGTCCCATTAACGGTGACAATAACAATCTCATTGGTAATTTAAGTGGAGCAAGTGGAAGTGTTGGTACAGGAACCGATCTTGTCAACCCAAACCCTAAACTTGGGCCACTACAAAACAATGGTGGAATCACATTAACCCACGCTGTTCTTTCTAATAGTCCTGCTATCAATAAAGGTAATAATCTTCTGGTTCCATTAGATAGTATGGATATAGATGGTGATGGTAACAAAACTGAACAAATTCCCTTTGATCAACGGGGAACAGGTTTTAGTCGCATCATTGGTGGGACAGTAGATATTGGCGCATTTGAAGAGCAACAGACATTTACTATCACCCCAATCGAAGCTTTTGGTAACACCAAATTAGTCCAAGACACAACTAACAACCTCTATGCTCAAATTGGCAATAATAACCCCACTGCTATTAAAATTGGTGCCACTCAGATTACCACAAATATCTACCCTGGTTGGCAAACTCTAGCAGCAGAAACCGTCAACGGAGTCAATCAAGTTTTATGGAAATATAACGATGGTAATTATCTCCACTTGTGGACTTTAGATAGTAACTGGAATTGGCAATCTTCAAGCGGATGGTGGGGATTAAACTCATCGGAAGCTTTTACTCAAGAAACCAACTTCCAACAAGACTTTAACGGTGATGGAATCATTGGTTCACCCTACACCACAATTGAAGCTTTTGGTAACACCAAATTAGTCCAAGACACAACTAATAAACTTTACACCCAAATTGGCAATAATAACCCCATCGTCATCAAAAATGGTGCCACTCAGATTACCACAAATATCTACCCTGGTTGGCAAACTCTAGCAGCAGAAAC
>NZ_JASJFG010000284.1:0-3854 GCF_030065375.1 Microcystis sp. M49636_WE2
ACCAATCACCATCAGCAAGGAAAATAAAACTAAGGCAATGAGAAAAAATTGAAAAACAATAGACATGATTGGGTTCTCCTAAAGCAGTTGATGTTTATTTAGATAATTCTCCCAGATTTGATACTTGTATGGAAGAGCCTCACTTCCAATCAACTTAACCGGACGACCCTTCCTCTAACTCCCCCCTGAATCAGGGGTTAAAGGAGATATCCCCGTCAGACCGAATCCACGAGCATTTTAATTCTACTGCCACTGACTACCCAGCCGCAGCGGGTCTTAAAATTTTTTTCCAGTGTCTATCCTTGCCAAAAGCAGCAGGGCAAGGGGTTAGGTGGGGTAATTGACTCCCTGTGATTCCTTGCCCAGATTACCGTGTTTTTGCGTTTTCGCCAAACCTAGCCTAGAAAGATATCCAGACTGCTGAACTGCTAAAAGCTAATGGTCAAGCCCGCCCAAACGGATGCCGGCGCCAAAAATGACGAATAATACTGCTAGAGTGGTGACGGCGACTATGTGCAGGGCGAGGAAATTTAAGTTTTCCTCGCTCAGTTGAGGAAGGAGAAAAAAGCGGGAATGAAGGGCCAAGATGAGAGTTAATAGCAGTAAAGCTAACTTAATTCCTATATAAACCGACAAAAAACTATCAAATGACCAAAAATTACGAAAACCGGGCAAATAAATCCAAGTCAGTCCTAGGCCCGTTATTACCTGCAACAATAGCGCAGACAACCCAAAACCCTCAAAATATTGCTCAAATTGACGAATTCGGTCTGGTTCTCGGTTTTTGAGGGCCTGGGGTAGAACGGTGACTGCCAACAATAAATGACCACCGGCCCAGACGGTCGCCCCTAGGGTGTGGAGAATTACTAAAATTTTGAACAACATGGGTTTCTCTTGGTCAAGATTTGCTAACTTATAGTACTTGACCCGGTTATTGCCGAGCATTTAGTAACAATAGATACAGAAAAAATCCTGATAACTTCTCCTTACTAAAAAATATGGATTTAATTTTATGTCATCAAACGGCGGATTTTGACGCTTTGGGGGCAGCGGTGGGTTTATCGTTGCTGAAAGCGGGTAGTCGCATTGTTTTAACGGGGGGAGCGCACCCAACAGTAAGGGAATTTTTAGCCCTGCATCGGGATGAATTTGCTTTAATTGAAATGCGTAGTGTCAATCCGGACCGTATTCGCTCTTTAATTATCGTTGATAATCAGTGGCGGGAGCGTCTGGGAAAAGCCTCCCAGTGGCTCGATTTAGGGCATTTACAGGCGATCGAATTGTATGATCATCATTTAGATAGTGAAAGCGATATTCATGCCTCTAGCGTCCATTTAGAAGGGGTGGGAGCTACCACGACTTTAATTGTCGAAGCTTTACAAAAAGCCCAGATTAAACCAAACTCGATGGCAGCGACGGTAATGGCACTCGGTATTCACGTTGACACGGGTTCCCTGACTTTTGCCGGTAGTACCCCCAGGGATGCCTATGCTTTGGCTTGGTTAATGACCTGTGCTGCTAACATTAAAACGATCGCCCAATACTGTCAACCGAGTTTTTCCCCGCGCTTACAGGAGTTATTTAGCCTTGCTTGGGAAAATCTAGAGATTAAAACGATCCATGACCGTAAAATCGCCCACGTTCTCCTCCATACTGCCGATTTTATCCCCGGTTTGTCTAGTCTGGCCGAGCGCCTACTGGAATTATCCGATAGTGATGCACTACTTTTCGGCCATAGTTATAGTAAAGACGAGGAAGATAAGTCCCGACAGCGTTTAACTGTGATTGGTCGCTCTAGAATCGATGGAGTGAATCTATATCAGCTTTTTTCCCCCTATAACGGCGGTGGTCATGCTCAGGCCGCTTCGGTGAGTTTTCGCGATGTTCAGCCAGTTCAACAGTTAAACCAACTACTGGGGGACTTAATTGCTCAAATTCCTCCTTCTCCCACTGCTAGGGATTTAATGTCTTCTCCGGTGCGGACAATTCGTCCCGATACTTCCATATCTCAAGCCGAGCGCATCCTTTTCCGTTACGGCCATTCGGGTTTATCGGTGGTAGATGAGCAGGATCGCTTAGTTGGGGTGATTTCTCGTCGTGACCTCGATTTAGCTCTCCATCACGGCTTTTCTCGCTCTCCCGTGAAGGGATACATGACTTGTAATCCGAAAACTATTACCCCCGACACTTCCCTTCAGGAAATCGAGTCACTGATGGTAACGTACGATTTGGGGCGTTTACCTGTACTAGAAAACGGGCAGTTAGTCGGTATCGTCACTCGTACAGATGTATTAAGACAGATTCATCAAAATGAGCGGGTGCGTTTTGAAGGGGTTGCTTTGGTTTCCTGTCTTTTACCGACGATTAAAGAGCGTTTAGAGCCGGTTTTATGGTCATTCCTGCAAGCTGCCGCCACTGCCGCTCAAAAACGCGGTTGGCATCTCTATCTGGTTGGGGGTGCAGTGCGCGATTTATTGTTAGCCACAGAAAGGGATACTTTATTGTTACAGGATATCGATTTAGTGGTGGATGGCTGCCATCGTGCCGCCGGTGTGGGTGCGGGGGTAGAATTGGCTAATTGTTTACGCGAAATTTATCCGGGGGCCCGGTTATCGATTCACGGGGAATTTCAGACGGCGGCTTTGTTATGGCACAAAGATGAGCGTTTTGGCTCGTTATGGGTGGATATCGCCACGGCACGCACGGAATTCTATCCCTATCCCGCCAGTAATCCCCAAGTGGAGGCTAGTTCGATTCGACAGGATTTGTATAGAAGGGATTTTACAATTAATGCTCTGGCAATTCGCCTAACTTCGCCGAAAGAGGGGGAATTACTCGACTTTTTTGGCGGTATGTTGGATTTACGCGCTCAAGAAATTCGGGTTCTCCACGCTAATAGTTTTATTGAGGATCCGACGCGCATCTATCGAGCGGTGCGTTTTGCCACTCGGTTAGGATTTGTTATTGAACCCTTGACAGAAAACTATATTAGGTATGCGATCGAAAGTGGAGTTTATGATCGCTCACGGCAACAAAATCAGAATGCACCCGCTTTACAGTCCCGTTTAAAAGCGGAGTTGAATTATATTTTAGAGGCGGATTACTGGGAAAGTGCCTTAGAAAAGTTGGCCGATTTGGGGGCTTTGCACTGTTTACACGGGGATTTAAGTTTAAATCGGGCTTTATGGCGACAATTGCGCTGTCTCAGTCGTTGGTTAGATTGTTTAAGTCTGGAATTGCCGGTGAATGCTTGGTTAATGCGGTTGGAATTATTAATCGCTTCTCTGGCTGTGGGGGAAAGAATAGCGATCGCTAATAATTTACAATTGCCCAAAGATACTGTGGAGCGTTTACAAAAACTAGAAGTTATGGAAAAGGAGATTAGCAATAATTTTGCTTATGATCGACCCGTTAGTCAAATTGTCAGCTTTTTCAATGGTTATCAGGTTCCTAGTTTGTTATTGGTGGCGGTGAGGAGTGAGACTAGGATTCGGGGTTTAATCTGGCAATATTTAACTAAATGGTCGCAGATTGAGGCTCCTATCGACGGCAATGACCTAAAAGCTTTGGGTTATCAACCGGGTCCCCAGTTTAAATCGTTACTTGCGGCGGTGTTGGGGGCAACTTTAGATGGAATAGTCAGCAATAAAAGCGAAGCTATGGCTTTTATTGCTAGATTAACTCGGGCTTGCTGAATAAATCTAAAAACCTTATTGGGTAAGACTTTTAGACTTTTTGTCAATCAAAAAGTACCAGTTGTGGGAGAGATAGGGGGAAAATTCTGGGACTTTTTCTCTGAAAATTAGGTAATTGACCAGATGAGAATCGGTAAAACCCTACACCCCACACCCCAC
>NZ_JASJFG010000742.1:0-4179 GCF_030065375.1 Microcystis sp. M49636_WE2
CCAATCTAAAGAATTGACATCCTTTTCGATATCTTCTTCCCGAACTCCCACCTGTCTGCCGGCAACCTGGGAATTATGTTTACCACCGTAGAAAGAGAAAGTATGTTGATTTAATTCGGGGGTGGAAGGTAAAACCCCTAGGGTGCTGCGAAGATAGGGAGAATCGGCTAGAATCTCTTTAACTACTTCTTCGTGCTGCCAGCCAGTTTTTAAATAGGGATGGTGTTGTAATTTGGGACTGAAAACGTTAGTAATTATATCTCCCCCCAAGGGGAATAAATTTAAGCTGGTGAGGATAGCGGCAATAGTTATCGTTCCCCAACGGATACTGGGGGCAAAACGACCGCGCCAAGATAATAAACCAACGGATAAAATTAAGGATAAAGTCGGTAAAAGCGGCAAAATATAACGAGCATCTTTATTGATGTTGAGGGATGATAATAGGTATCCCCCCAGCAGAAAAACTCCTAACCAAATCCACACAGGACGATTAACCTTATCTTCGGTTTTTCTATGGCGTAAGGAGATTAATAATCCCACCACGGGAACTAATAACAATACCCAAGAAAGAAAATAGGGTAAAACTTGGGCGTAAAATGTCCAGGCATCTGGACTGGTAAGAGGCGGATCTCCCTCCAAAATCGCCGAATCTACCGTGGCACGTTTGCCCGCGGTTAACATTAATAACCAATTCGTCCGATACCAGGGAAACATTAACCATGCTGCCGTTAAAAAACTGAGCATTAATTGCGCTAGATTGCCCCAACGTTTTCGCCGGAGATTTTCGCCCAATACCCACAAAATCGGTAAAAAGAGGAAAAATAGGGCGGTTTGTTTGACTAACATCCCTAAACCGCAAGCAATCCCCACAGCGATCGCTTTTAGCCAGCCTTGACCACTAAATCGCCACCATGTCAAGCAAAAGTAAGAAAACGTTACAATTGCCGCTAAGGGAAAATCTAAGAGATATTCGAGGCGATAATAGTATAAACCGGGTAGAAATTGACAGATTAAGACCGCCCATAAAGCCACAGTCCCATTAAAGAGGATAATTCCCAATCCGTACACAGAAAAGAGCAGTAGGGCGCTATAGATAGCCATTACCCACATACCCGCGTCAACGCTAATACCAAAGAGATTAAAGAAGGGAATCGTTAAAAGATAGGTTAAAGGGGGAATTTTTGGCGACATTAGCCATAAACCGCGCCACCAATCCCCATCAAACCAGCGCGGATTTTGGAAAGCTTGGCTATAGATAATCCCACCGTTGAGATAATCGGCCTGATCCCAAGCGGGAATAGTATGATCGAGACTAAACCAGAATCTATCGACTAATATCCCCAATATCCATATAATACTGACAATAATTAATCCCTGTCTCCTATCTAGCGATCGCTTCAAAATGACTTCTCCCTAGTGCAACTCTCAATTATTTTGCCACGCCCTCAAGCGACCCTGAAAAAATCGCCAGCAAGAAACACCAGACCGATCGGGGTAAAATAAAGATTTAGTGAAAAATTGTAACAGGAACTTGACAAATGCGAGTGGTGATCGTTGGTGCGGGATTAGCGGGAATGGCAACAGCTATCGATCTGGTCGATGCGGGCTGTACAGTAGAAATCTTAGAATCTCGTCCCTTTGTCGGTGGAAAAGTCGGTAGTTGGGTAGATACGGACGGTAATCACATCGAGATGGGCTTGCACGTCTTTTTCGGTTGTTACTATAATCTTTTTGAGTTAATGAAAAAAGTGGGCGCTTTTCAATCCCTACTACTCAAAGAACACACCCACACTTTTATTAACGAAGGGGGAAAAATCGGCGAATTAGACTTTCGTTTCGTCGCAGGTGCGCCTTTTAACGGTTTAAAAGCCTTTTTTACCTCCTCCCAACTCTCAGCAGCCGATAAAATCTTTAATTCTCTGGCCTTAGGTACCAGTCCCATCGTCCGCGGTCTGATAGACTTTCAAGGAGCGATGAAAACGATTCGGGATCTAGACTCGATTAGTTTTGCCGATTGGTTTCGTAGCCATGGCGGTAATGACGGCAGTTTAAAAAAAATGTGGAATCCGATCGCCTATGCCTTAGGATTTATCGATACGGAAAATATCTCGGCCCGTTGTATGCTGACGATTTTCCAATTTTTTGCCGCTAAAACCGAAGCTTCCGTCCTGCGGATGTTGGAAGGTTCCCCCCACGAATACCTACATAAACCGATTATTAACTATCTGGAGGCACGGGGCGCCAAAATCTCTACCCGTCGTCAGGTGCGGGAAATTCTCTATTCTGGAGAGGGCGAAAATCTGCAAGTTAATGGCCTGATCGTCGCTAACGGAGAAACCACAGAAACTATCACCGCAGATGCCTACGTTTGCGCTGGTGATGTCCCCGGTATTCAGCGTCTCATTCCCCAAGATTGGCGAAAAATGCCGATTTTTGACAATATTTTCCGACTAGAAGCCGTCCCCGTCGCTACGGTACAATTGCGTTTTGACGGTTGGGTGACGGAGTTAAATGATGCCGAAAAACGCCGACAACTGCAAAAAGCGGTGGGAATTGACAATCTTTTGTACACCCACCAAGCGGATTTCTCCTGTTTTGCAGATCTTGCTCTCACCAGTCCTAGGGATTATTATCGCCCCGGAGAAGGCTCTTTATTACAGTTAGTTTTAACCCCCGGGGATCCTTTTATTAAAACTAAAAATGAAGATATTGCCCAGCACGTTTTAGCGCAAGTCCATCAGTTATTTCCCTCCTCGCGGGAGTTAAAGATGACTTGGTTTAGTGTGGTGAAATTGGCCCAGAGTCTCTATCGGGAAGCACCGGGGATGGATGTCTATCGTCCCTCGCAAGCGACTCCTATCCCTAACTTTTTCCTGGCTGGTAGTTATACCCAACAGGATTACATTGATAGCATGGAAGGGGCCACTTTATCGGGTAAACAGGCAGCCAGGGCCATCTTACAACAGGCCGAGCGCCGGAAATCTTTAGCCACGGTTTGAGCAAACAGCCGGCAATCTCGTCTGTTAAGAAGGGGTTGCCTCTAAACTTGTTTTCGGTGGCAAAAGATAACCGCTATAGCTAACTTGGCAAGTCAGCCTCTCAAGCCAAGCTATACAAAAAAGACCGATCGAGCTAGACTCGTAAAAAGATCACTCCATCTAGAAGGCTTACCCTAGACTGGAAAGAACGTCGGAAAAATCTCGTCAGAAATAGGAGTCAATCGAGTTTATGCCAGAGCTTGCTGTACCATTAGAGCTTGATTTCACCAGCGAAACCTATAAATCAGCCTATAGTCGCATTAATGCCATCGTTATTGAAGGAGAATACGAGGCCAATAGCAATTATATTCAATTAGCAGACATCCTCACCGATAACAAAGAAGAGTTACACCGTCTGGCAAAAATGGAAAACCGTCACATGAAAGGTTTTCAAGCTTGCGGCCAAAATTTGCAAATCACTCCTGATATGGATTATGCCAGAGAATTCTTTTCCTCTCTGCACGATAACTTCCAAATTGCCTACGCAGAAGGTAAAGTTGTCACCTGTTTATTAATCCAATCTTTGATTATCGAAGCTTTTGCGATCGCTGCCTATAATATTTATATTCCTGTTGCTGATCCTTTTGCTCGTAAAATTACTGAAGGCGTAGTTAAAGACGAATATTTACATCTCAATTTTGGCGAAGAATGGCTAAAAGCTAACTTTGAAACCGCTAAAGAGGAACTAGAAGCAGCAAATCGCGCTAATCTTCCCATTGTCTGGAGAATGCTCAATCAAGTCGAGGATGATGCTCGCGTCCTCGCTATGGAAAAAGAGGCCCTCGTGGAAGACTTTATGATTAGCTACGGGGAAGCTTTAAGCAATATTGGTTTCAGCACCCGTGATATCATGCGAATGTCTGCCTACGGATTAACTGCTGTCTAAAGCTTGAGCGTCTAGATTTCTTTTTTTCGCCGGGCTGCCGCTCAACACAGAGCGGCACTTTTGTGTATTATATTTAAGAGTCTTAACGATTTCTTAGCAATATCCTAATTTTTATCTAGTGCCATCTAGTCTAACGAAAGAACAATCAATGTTTGGTCTTATAGGTCATCTTACCAGTTTAGAACACGCCCAATCGGTCGCCGACGATCTAGGTTATCCTGAATATGCTAACCAGGGATTAGATTTTTGGTGTGC
>NZ_JASJFG010000245.1:0-1699 GCF_030065375.1 Microcystis sp. M49636_WE2
CCAGAGTTCTTCTCAAAGTCCCAAAGGGCGTTTTTTATTCCATTCTCTCGATGCTCAGGTGCAACAGAAATTAGAGAAAATGCGCCACGGAATTAGTTATCAAAAACCTTGACAAATTACCTCAAATATGTATCGACAAAATCGCCATTAGAGGCACAGGTAACTGTGTCTCTAAGCTTTTCAAGGTCAGTTGCGGTCTGGGGGATTTTGTCAAAAGCTGGCCCATCTAAACCACTGGTTTCACAGTTGCAATTCTGCTAAACCTAAATAATAAATTCCCGTGGGTGTCACTTGGAAGCGACAGGGTAAAACCTTGACTCCTTTAGCCACTGCTTGACGTAATAACTGCCCGTATTTAGCATCTTTACTATCCCCCGGAGCAAACCGGTCACAATCACCCCGATTAATAAAGTAGAACATAATCGCCTCCGCTGCCGGCAATAAAGCCATTAATTCCTGTAAATGCTTCTGTCCTCGCGTGGTGACAGTATCGGGAAAAAGTGCCGTTTCTCCCTGATTCCAAGTGGTATTTTTAACCTCGATATAGGTGAGGGAATTATCCCCATGGGTCAAAAGAAAATCAATTCTACTGCCATTATTTTGACCGTAGGCCACTTCCGATCGCACCTCGGTGTCATTTTTGACCAAATCGGGAAAAACCCCTTGCAACAGGGCATTTTTCACCACCTGATTAGGAAGATTGGTATTAACTCCCACCCAAGTCTCCCCCAGTTGAATCATCTCCCAGGTGTAAGCTAATTTTCGCTTCGGGTTATCACTGCGAGAAAGATAAACCGGTTGACCTTCTACGCATACATCGGTCATCGGTCCGGTATTAGCGCAATGGGCCGTAATTAATTCTCCGTTGTCCAGTTGTATGTCGGCAAAAAAGCGTTTGTAACGTTTAATTAAAATACCCTTGACAAGAGAAGGGTATGTGTGAACTAACAAAGAAGTCATCAAATTTTCGCCAGGCTATATAAGGTAAAGAATAGCCTTTTTTTGGGAGCTTAACCTGAAGACAGGAGACCTTTCAGTTATCAGTGAACAGTGATCAGTAAACAGTAATCATAGTATTTTCCTTTATTCGTAGCAGGCATTTTACTCTCTTGGGTTTGGTGGGTAAAATGTATTCTAAAATACAGTTCTGCTGGCGAGCAAATGGAACGAACCACAAAGACACAAAGGACACAAAGATTGATCGGTCTTATATAAGTTAAACTTATCACACAAAGAATAAGAGAGCCGGCATTTTACTCCCCTCTCCCTTTGGTTGTGGGGGTAAGGGAAATTAACCATCTCTGCGATTACTTTTGAAAAATGGCATCAGTGACAAGAAAACGGCAATTTTCTACTTAAGACTGTCCACTAAAAACTCACATCTGATCACTGATAACTGATAACCGCTCAGGTACAATAAAAGCTTGAGGCTTAATAGACATTGAGATTATGGGTAACACTTTCGGACGACTATTTCGGGTTTCCACTTTTGGAGAATCTCACGGGGGTGGGGTAGGAGTGGTTATCGATGGTTGTCCCCCGCGCTTAGAAATTTCTGAAGAGGAGATTCAAATCGATTTAGACCGTCGCAAACCGGGACAAAGCAGAATCGTGACCCCGCGTCGGGAAAATGACATTTGTGAGATAATTTCGGGCGTTTTTGACGGCAAAACCCTCGGTACACCGATCGCTATTCTAG
>NZ_JASJFG010000694.1:0-3164 GCF_030065375.1 Microcystis sp. M49636_WE2
GTAAAATTAGCCGCTAATCGGGGGGCGATTTTATGCCACATTTGATGGGTTTGGGGATAACCATGGAGCAAAAGCAGCGGAAAACCGCGCCCACCTTTGACACCATTGATAGTAATGCCATTAACTTCTAGCTGAAATTTCTGAAAATTTGTCAGCATTTTTGCTTCCTGTCACCTTAGGGGGAGATAATTGCATCATCCGGCAAAAGTGGCCCGATCGGTAAAGTTTTTTCACTATAGCTCCTCAAGCCCCTGTTTTTCTGATAGATTAAAATCATTGGGTTGCTCAAAAATCAACGAGTTAAGCAGTTAGGTGTTAAAAACTGTCAGATCCCCCCGCCTATCGGCACCCCCCTTAATAAGGGGGGCAGGGGGGATCGAACCTAAAATCTATCTTCAATTTAATTATAACCAGCTACTTAAGCAGTAATTTGATTATGATATCGATTATCTATTCCGATGAATTTCTCGATCACGATACAGGTATTTACCATCCCGAAAAAGCGGCGCGTTTAACGGCAATTGTCGAGGCTTTAAAACAAACAGAATGGCAGTCAAAATTAACATGGCATTTACCGACACCGCTCGAAATTCGTGACGAAGTAATTCCTTTGATTAAACAAGTTCATAATCAAGATTATGTTGATAGATTGCGGCGAATTTGTCAACAGGGCGGAGGAAGATTGGATGCCGATACTCCCGTTTCTGCGCGTAGTTACGATGTGGCGTTACTAGCGGTTAGTGGCTGGTTAGATGGAGTCGAACGAGTCTTATCTACTGGCGATCCTACCTTTATTTTAGCCCGTCCCCCCGGACATCATGCCACTTCTAATTATGGCATGGGTTTCTGTCTGTTTTCTAATGCTGCTATTGCCGCCTATTATGCTTTGGAAAACAAAAGAGTGCAAAAAGTAGCGATTCTTGATTGGGACGTACATCACGGCAATGGCACCCAGGATATAGTCGAAAATCATCCCCAGATTGCCTATTGTTCCCTCCATCAATTCCCCTTTTATCCAGGCACGGGAGAAGCGAGAGAAAAAGGGGAGTTTAATAATGTTTTGAATATTCCCTTATCGGCGGGAAGTACGATTAAAGATTATCAAGAACATTTTGAGGGGCAAGTCATACCTTTTCTGAAAAATTTTCAACCGGATTTAGTGATTGTTAGTGCTGGATATGATGCCAATCAAGCGGATCCTCTGGCGGGAATTTGTTTACACCCACAGGATTATGGAATTTTAACCAAATACCTCTTAACTCTCAATAAACCGCTGCTTTTCGGCTTAGAAGGCGGTTATGATTTAGAAACTTTAGCGGCTTCCGTCGTCGCCACCTTAGAAGCTTTGCTCTGATCCTATTCCGGGTAATCGTTACATTTCTTTAAAAAGATTGGTAACAAAGCGATCTAATGCGGTAAGGTAAACGATCAATAGAAAAAAACCCTTGACCTAGTTGCCTTTTAAGATTATGAACTCCCTTGCGCCACACCTAAAAGCCAAAGCCCTCAAGTCAAATAGTCGTCGTCCTGCCAAAGAATTGTGCAGCGAGTGCGGACTTTGTGACACTTATTATATTCACTATGTTAAAGAAGCTTGTGCTTTTCTCAATCAACAAATCGCCGATTTAGAAGCAGCATCACACGGCAAAAGTCGCGACTTAAATCAGGAAAATGATCTCTATTTTGGTGTTCATCAAGAGATGATGGCTGCCAAGAAAAAACAAGCTATCCCTGGGGCGCAATGGACAGGAATCGTCAGCACAATTGCCTGTGAAATGCTCGATCGTGGTTTAGTAGAAGGGGTGGTTTGTGTGCAGAATACCGCCGAGGATCGCTTTCAACCGCAGCCGATTCTTGCCCGTACCACGGAAGAAATTCTCGCCGCTAAAGTTAATAAACCGACTCTTTCTCCCAATTTATCAGTCCTAGAAGAAATTGAAAAATCGGGCATGAAACGGTTATTAGTTATCGGAGTTGGTTGTCAAATTCAAGCCCTAAGAGCAGTAGAAAAAAAATTAGGCTTGGAAAAATTATATGTCTTAGGAACTCCCTGCGTCGATAATGTCACCCGCTCAGGACTGCAAAAGTTTCTAGAAACTACCAGTCGTTCCCCAGAAACTGTGGTTCACTACGAATTTATGCAGGATTTTCGGGTACACTTTAAACACGAAGACGGCTCGATGGAAATGGTTCCCTTTTTTGGCTTAAAAACTAATAAATTAAAAGATGTTTTTGCCCCTTCCTGTATGACTTGTTTTGATTATGTTAACTCCCTTGCTGATTTAGTTGTGGGCTATATGGGCGCACCTTTTGGCTGGCAATGGATTATGGTTCGTAATGATACGGGCAAGGAAATGTTAGAGTTAGTTAAAGATCAATTAGACACCCAAGATGTTATGTCTAGTGGTGATAGAAAACAGGCGGTACAAAATAGCATTCCTGCCTATGATAAAGGTGTAACCTTGCCGATGTGGGCGGCAAAAATGATGGGAGTAGTAATTGAAAAAATCGGGCCTAAAGGTTTAGAATATGCTCGCTTTTCCATCGATTCTCACTTTACCCGTAATTACCTTTATGTTAAACGTAATTATCCTGAAAAATTAGCGGCTCATGTTCCTGAATATGCTAAAAAGATTGTGGAACAGTATAAATTGCCCGATTAATTAGGGTATGCTGAAAAAGTAGGGGCGCAACATTCGGATAGGAAATCTACGGTTTCAGCGATGGGTTATCCCCCGAATGTTCACCCTTACAGGGTGTGATCGCCGATCAAGTCAATAATAAGTGGTGGGTTACAACTAACGCACCCTAGGTTTTACTTATCACTAGGTAATAGGTGTAGGGGTAATTCATGAATTACCCCTACAATAACGTTTTTCTGGATGTTGTTAAATTTTCTCTTGACAAAGGCGACTTGACAGGATACTATATTCACAATGGAAAATCCGTGCGCCTACGAACCCTCTTTTCCAACGGTCTTAACTATGATTGGTTCATTCAATCAATCTTCATCTCTAATCTACTCTTAACTAGCTCCCTAGTCATAGTCCATCAGATGATTACATCAACCACTGTCGATGGTGGTGGGTTACTGGACTAGGTAATAGGTGTAGGGGTAATTCATGAATTACCCCTACAATAACGTTTGTCTGGATGTTGTCAAA
>NZ_JASJFG010000810.1:0-2782 GCF_030065375.1 Microcystis sp. M49636_WE2
AATAATACCTTCCCGGAGGAGATGAATTTCTAAGCGGTGGGTTGGTGAACGTTTTACCCTATTCATTCAGATTGGTGATTGGTTGCGGTTAGTGAGTGAAAAATAGCCAAAAAAGACCACTGATAGCGACAATTGCCCCTAAAATCAGGGCGGTTTTTTGTAAACGCTGGAGAATGGGCTGGATTTGATAGGAGACGATTAAACGATCCCGGGTTAAAATGGCGGCGGTTTTTGTCCAAATTTGGCCATCATACCAGCCCGACTCTTCATAAAATACTTTCTCCGATTGCAAGCGATCGTAAACGTAGATCCAGCCTAAATACAAGCGCAATAACACCAATCCTACCAAAATTGTCGAGCCAAAAATCCCCGCACAGAAGAAGGGAAAAGGGGCCTTTTTCAGGGGAAAACTAGCGGCGGCAATTGGTCCGACAATTAACCATGTCCATAACCATAACCAGAGAATTTTTTTTGTATAAGAGGCTACATCTAGCGTAGCCCAACGGAAAAACCAAGATTCTTTTAATTGTTCGTACTCGTTAACCGGTTGCTGTTCTTCCGGGACGGGACAGAAATCAAGGGAGGATTTCATGGATTCTACTCCTCCAAATGGTCGCTAGGTAGAGGAATCCGTTGAGCATGACCCCAAAATGCTTCTAAATTATAAAATTCTCGCTCTTTTGGTAAAAAGATATGGACAATGATATCACCATAATCCATCAGGATCCAGCTACCTTCGCTTTTTCCTTCCACTTGTCGGGGGGATTGTTGCCATTCTAGTTCCATAGCGGCTTCGATCGCATCCTCGATCGCTCGCACTTGGGTGGTAGAATAGCCGGTAATAATCAGAAAATAATCGGTTAAATAACAGATATCGGCGACTTTCAGGATGGCGATGTCCCCTGCTTTCTTGTCCTCGGCAGCGGTAACAATTGTCTCTAGAAATTTTTCGGTCTTGAGATTTTCGGCGACGGGGGTAATAATTCCAGTGGGATTGGTCATTCAGGTTGTGGTTATCCTTTGGCTGAGGTGGTTTTAAGCGAGTCTTGAGATTATGTTAATCAATGGTTTTAGTTTCCGTTGGTTGTTCTTTAACAATTTGTAACGCCCAGTTGCGCGTTAGCACGGTGCGGGGATGAATGGGACAATGGCTACTTAAAAGATATTTTAGGGAATAATCGCAGGTTTGTTGAACGCTTTTATGGAGATTTTGATAGCTGAGTTGTCGTAGGGCGTTTAATTCGGGTGTATCGCCGCGATTGGGTTCCAAGGCATCGGCAATAAAGACTATACAGCTAAGATCGCTCATATTGGGTTTACCGAGGGTATGATTGCGAATCGCTTCGAGAATTTCCTCATCGGTAACGTTAAATTCTTTTTGGGCGACAACTGCACTGACATCGGCGTGGAGTAAGTGGGGATGGGATGCACAGATATTATCCACGTCTATTCCCGCCGATTCCGCCATTTTTAACAGTTTTTTGGGCTTGAAAAATTTGGCTAGATCGTGCATTAACCCGGCTTGCCCTGCTTGGACGGGATCGAGATCGTGATGACGAGCTAAATCAATACACATGGTCTCCACACCAAGAATATGGCGCAGACGGTGTTCGTTGACGTTTTCTTTTAACCAGTCGATAACTTGCTGTCGCATCTTTTTTTTGCCCTTGTGGAACCCCAGAACGATTGTAACAATTACTATACAATTTTGCCTATCGCTTCAAGGTTCGATCTTTACCAATCATCCTCGCGAGTAGCTTCTAAAACTTCTTCTTGCTGCCAATCATCCTGAAAAGGTTGTACCACTTTACCGATCGCATCGGCTACAAAAGACTTAATAAATTCTTCCTTGCGACTGAGTTGAAATTGTCTTTGTACCACTTCCGTCATGCCACCGTCACCCCAGTCTTGATCCTGACGGAAATATTCAATAAAACTTTTGCCAGCAATGCGGGTTAAATAGGCAGCACTGACCCCTTGAATTGCCTTACCGACTATATAGGTAGTAAAATTTAATTGTAGGATTCTGGCTAATAATTCTACTGCTCCTTTCACCACTCCCAAACTAACTAGAGTTTTGCCCAAAGATAGAGCCAATTCCTTGCCTCGATCGCTGTTAATTTCACAGCCATAAACTTGACCAATTTCTCTGACCATTTGAGCATTAACCGCCGCCGTTGCTAACAGATCGAACACTGGTAAGGGAGTCACCGCAATCACTCCCGCACCGATCCACTGATAGCGATCGATAATTTTATCAGCTTGGCGACGACGTTGACGATCGATAATTTTCCTAGCTTCTTCCCCTAATCTTTGGGATTGTAAGAGGATATTATCTGCCACTAAATCCTCCCCTTCGGCCCGTAAAACTGAAGCTAAACGTTTAATTAAAGCTAAAATATCCGGTTCCGGTGTGATGATTTGTCCACCGGTTAACTGTACTGGTTGGGGATTAGCGGTAACGGCAATAATATCGGCGGAAAGGATCACTCCTTTTAGCCGTTCTCGTAATTGTTTTAAAATCATTTCTCGATCTTCGTCGCTATAGAGATCGATTTTATTAAAGACTAAGAGAGAACGTTTACCAATATCAATTAAACGCAATAAAGGGCCGTATTCCGATTGTCGAATATCGTTATCGATGACAAATAAAAGTAAATCTGCTTCCGTGGCTAATTGTCGCGCTAACTGTTCCCTTTGACCTCCGGCTGCACCAATTTCGAGAATGCCGGGGGTATCGGTAATTTGAATTTCCCGATTCACACCTTTCATTTTTAAACTA
>NZ_JASJFG010000451.1:0-2202 GCF_030065375.1 Microcystis sp. M49636_WE2
CGTCGGCGATCCCAATCAAGCGATTAATTCTACCTTTACCCCCGCCGATCCTGTTTACTTTAATTGGTTTTGTGAAAGTTGTCAAAACGAAGGCAATTTATCCACTATGAACCAAGCAGGTCGCAGCAATACTAAAATTATCGAAGCTGCTAATTTAGTTTTACAATGGGTTGATCGAGATTGGAAACAGGGAAAAGATAATCATAAAGTTACCGAGGCTCCTTTTCGAGTTCAAGCGATTCTTCCCGTCGGTGCTGAAGATCCCCAACCTAATCCAGTCAAGGAGGGAAAAGGATTAGAAATTTATCAACCCGATGACATTTATCAAACAGTAGAATTAATTGAAAAACGTCTAGTTAAATTACTTCAAGAAAACCCTCAACATAATGCGGCTATCCTCGTTAGAGAAAATCGACAAGGACACTTTTTTGCTCAAAAATTCGCCCATTTTTACAAAAGTTATCAAATCAGAATTTTTGAAGCTAATGAGATCGATCGCTTTTCCCAAATTCCCGCCGAAATGCTGAAACTATTGGCTTTTGTCGAACGTCCCCACTCTCCCGATTATCTCAAAGCGGCCTTAGAAGTGCTACAATTGAGGGGTTTAATTACTGCCCAAGACTTAAATCCTTTAGTTACCTATCCCGAACAGTTTCTCTATCCCACTCCCCTCGATCCTGAACTGAAATCTAACGAAAAAATCGCCCGTCGTTATTGCTGCAGTTTACTAAAAGCTAGATTAGAATTACCCCATTATCAACTCCTGTCTTTTTTCGCTATGACTCTCCAATATTCGGGGTCAGAATTAGCCACATTGCAAAAATTAACCGCCCGTATTTATCAGGAAACTGCTGGTAATAGTTCTCTCAAAAATACAATTAATACTCTTAATGAAATTATCGCCTCTGAGCGCTTTGAAGGAGTGGAAGAAGATAACGACGATTGTTATACTCGTCCCGGACAACTGACGATTATTACTATGCACAAAGCCAAGGGTTTAGACTGGGATTATGTTTTTATTCCCTTTCTTCACGAAGATATTATCCCGGGCAAACCTTGGGTTCCCAATGGGGCGAAATTTTTGGCAGATTTTACCCTCGCAGAAGTGGCCCGGGCGCAAATTCGAGCAGCGGTTCATCAACGCTATTTAAACCCCGATAGCATACCAATTATTCCCCCACCTTTAAGCGCTTGGTTAGAAGCTGGACAACTTAAAAAAGCTGAAGAATACCGACTTTTGTATGTAGCGATGACGCGAGCAAAAAGACTTTTATGGATGTCGAGTGAAAAAAAAGCTCCCTTCCGTTGGAACACTTTTCGCGGAGATGAAAGTAGTCAATTACAGGATAAAAATCCCTGTCCTGTCTTTCCTGTTTTAATCAATGCTTTCCCCGATTCTTTCTGTGTTTAACTGTTGCTGCAGCGTCCGCGGATAAAGAATTAGGAAGACAAACCACCAGAGGAGTATGGGAATAGATAGGAGTAGAGTTAACCAGAGACGCTGAGTTAAAAACCAACAGCCAGCAATCAGGGTAATTCCTGTCAACAGAATGGACCAAGGTTGACACCAACGGGGTTTGTGGTCCCAAACGCTACTAGATTTCGAGTTAGACATTGGTTAAGGGGCGGTAATTTACTAACTTGATTTTATCGTACCTGACTATTCAGATCACTGCTACAATTTTGGGTAATTCTATCAATAGATTTTCTTATCTCTAGACAAACTAAGCTAAATTTTCCTATGATTGATGTCTTTTATCCGATTCCCAAGCTGTTAGATACTATTCTGACGGAGATTTATGCCGAAAATCGCCGTAAACATGAAGAAAGAATGGCAGAATTACAAGTAATCTCTAATTCTTCCCTTCGCGATGCCTACGCTCAACAGCTATTATTAGATCGATTTCTTGCTCCCGTGGAAAATGCTCAACATAGCATTCAAAATGCCGCTAAACACGCTCAGTACATGGCAGAAGTAGTTAATTATTATCATCATGACCATGGCTGTAGTCAAGAGCAAGCTCAAGAAATATCCCGTCAATTTCGGGCTTTAGCGGTTAAAATTTCTCAAATTGACTCTCTTTACGATTTAAAAATCATTTATCAAGTGGTTACTGTTTTCACCCAGCAATTATCAAGATTTAAACACCGAGAAAGAAATTATTCTTGGGAAAGGGAAATCAGAAAGGGTATTTTAGATCC
>NZ_JASJFG010000730.1:0-1092 GCF_030065375.1 Microcystis sp. M49636_WE2
AGAAATGGCATTTTTGCCGTCGGGTTGGCTATCGGAGGTGGCGAGATAGGCTTCCCCGTCACCGATGCGATTGATCAGGCGAAACCCGTGTCCTGAAAAGTAGATCAAGACTTCTTGATTTTTGGTCTGCTCTCCCGATAAAATTTGCTTTAAGGCTTGCAAGACTTCATTCCCCGTTACCTTTCCTGGAACAACTTCGTAGCGTTTTTCTGCGGCAATCCAGCGATTGGGTAGGCGTTCTACATTGGCAAATGTCCCAGTATTCTCCAAGAATTTAGCAACAGCTTCCGCATCTTTGGCGGGTTTACTCAAAGATGGTAGAAAGTTCCGGTTATCGTAATCGTTAATGCCGATGACGAGGGCGTAGCGAGCCATAGACAGTCAGCAAGGGATAGAAATGTTTTTTATGTTAGGTTATTTTTTGGTAAACTGCAAGGAAAGCATAGGCCCTCCCTTAGATGACCTTTTCTTATCATCACAAGTACGGGAGAGCCAAGAAATAGTTAAGAAAAAAGTTAATTTTCAATTTTTGCATTATTTATGACTCGACTAACTCCGATCCAAATTGACGAAAACACTCTAATTTATATAGAGTCCACCGATGACCTAGAAATTCCTGCCGAGACATTAAAAACGGAGGGAAGAGTTCCTAAAAGGGGAACTTCTATACCAGATAAACAGCAAATTTTACAGAATTTTCAGACAATTGAAGATACAATTCGTACTTACACTACTTACACTTTAAACGCTTTTCGCAATTTAGCCATTGCCAACATTGAGGAAGTCACTTTACAATTTGGTGTGGAAATCGGCGGTGAGGTAGGAATCCCTTATATTACTAAAGGAACCGCTAAAAGTAATTTAAATATTACGGTTAAGTGTACCTTTCCTAAGCCGCCGAACTCGTCTGATTGATGGTTCAATATTTAACGTTTTCTGGTTCTTCCGTATATTCCCAAAATAAGAGAGCCAAATAATCTTGATTAAGGTCTCTGGTCTTGATTTTGGGGATAACTGGGGAATAGATCTCTGGGGAAATCCTCGGCACTTAAACAGGTTTGTAAAGCTTGGGAGGGATTATTTTTGTCCACA
>NZ_JASJFG010001082.1:0-4683 GCF_030065375.1 Microcystis sp. M49636_WE2
GTCTAATTCTTCTTGCTTTTTCCAATCGGTTAGCATTGAAGAAGGTTGAGCGTAGCCTACTCTTTCTTGTCTTTCGTACCAAGCTTGTGTTCTGAGATGGAGTGCCTTATTGTAAACCAATCTTACATAGCCCAAAGTGCGCCGCAATAGCGACTCTTGTTCGGGTGTGGGGTAAAATCGGAACGAGTAGGCCTTTTCCATATCTCGCACTCTAGCATATATCGTGTAAATGCGCTAATATTTAACAGTAAAGCCGTCGTAGAACGACGGGGTTTCAGACCCAAATTTTCGATGACTGGAATTATGAGTCAACTCAGTCCCCTACAAGCCGAACAAATCAAGGAAATCGGGACTTATTTACGTCAAAAACGAGAAGAAAGCTGTCTGAGCATGGACGATATCGCCGCCCTGACGATGATTAGATTACCAATGCTAGAAGCGTTGGAAACGGGGAATTGGGAGAAATTACCAGAATTAATTTATGTCAAGGGATTTATCAAACGCTACGGTGATGCCCTAAAAATTGATGGTAAAGCTTTAGCCGATCGCTTGTCTCCTAGTGCAGAACAATTAGCCCAAGAGGTAACTATCCCGAAAACACTGCCCACAAAAGTTACCCCTATCCCCAAGGCTGAACCCGCTGCCCCAAAAGTGGAACGGGTGAAACCAGAAAAACCAGCCCCAGAAACTGGCCCTCAACCGGCTAAATCAACCTTTTTCGGGATGTATCTCTGGCTAGGCTTGCTGGCGGGTATATTTTGTGGTATTGGCTATCTTTTCCTCCGTCCCCCTCTCTCTAACCCCCCTGCCATTACTCCATCTCCTTCCCCCGTGGGTTCCCCCGCACCGGTAGTCCCTCCCGCACCAGTAGTCTCTCCTTCCCCTTCTCCTCAGCCAAAAGTTCCCCTCTCAGCCGAGGTAACTATTGAACAGGCCGCTTGGGTAAGGGTAATTGCCGATGGCAAAAAAGTCCATGAAGGCACTCTCCAACCCGGTCCCAAACAAACTTGGACAGCCCAAAAGAGTTTAAATATTCGATCGGGCAATGCTGGCGCTGTTAAAATCTCTCTTAACGAAAACCCCGCCCAATTAATGGGTAAAGCTGGCCAAATCGGCGAAATCACCCTAACTGCACCCCCTCTCAGTGATCAGTAAACAGTAATCATACTAAATCCTGTTTAAAAAGTATAGGATAGTGGGGTGTGGGGTGTGGGGTGTGGGGTGTGGGGAGAAACAATTCATAACTTGAGAGTTAATCACACTATTAAAAAGGGATTTGGTATCAGTAATCAGTGAACTAAAAACTCACATCTGAAAACAAGGGCCGAATCTAAGACCTAATTGGTTAAGCTAAAAGCTTTGATGTGCTTAGTTTCTAACCTTCTTTTTAGGTAGGAGAATTGTCAGATTCTGTCTTTTGCCTCTTGCCTGTTGCCCCTTGCCTTCAGAAGCTGAAAACTGAAAACTGAAAACTGATAACTGATAACTGATAACTGATAACTGATCACTGATCACTGATCACTGATAACTGATTAGGCTGCATCATCCCAGATGGGGGTAAGGGTTTGATAATCGTAGCGGGAAGCGTTGGGATGACAGCTGACACAGGTGGTATGACCGAGAGGAGTGGGTAAATTGACCCTAGGATGCAAAACCTTTACATAGCTGGACTGTTCAATTAAGAGGGGAACGAAAGTAGTCTGGGTAAGAGGGCGGGAAGAATAACTGAGATAATCCCAGATAAGACGCTGAGTAATGCCAACAATTGGTTTTAAACGGATACCATAGTGAGAATTAGGATTTTCTAGGATTTTTTTCCAAGTTTGACTGGGTAGGATGCTGGGAGGAATGGCAATATGGCAAGTGGCACAATTTTCTAGATAGGTTTGCTGTCCAATTTGATAACGATTTAGCAATGTATCCGAGGACGGCGATTGGGCGATCGCTGGTTGTTGAAGTAGCGAAGCCAGTAGAATACCCCCTAGAATACTGAGGAGAAAGAGGATAAGAAAAAAAATCGATTTCACTTGACCGCTGGAAGGCATAACTGGGATAACGGGTAATTGAACACAATTATAGATTCCTATAGCAGCGGGCAGAAGGCAGCAGGATTTTCGCTGTTTTTGCCCCTTTTTAGAGAGATTCTTCGCTCACGGAACCATCTTCTTGCACCCAGGCGAGATTTTTAATCATTCGATCGCGGGCATAGGTACGAATTTGTGCCTCGCTGCGACCACCTAAATCGATCGCCACTCTCAGATTCGGATCACTGGTGCGAAGGGAGCGAGCCTTACTAAAAGTCGCTATCTGGGCGTTATTACCCAAAGGGATAAGCAACCAGTCGAGGGGGGGAGCTTGAGTGGGTAAAGTCTGCCCTGATAATAAACTTTCGTGCAGTTCTTCGATATTCAGGGAAAAACCGATACCCGGAGCCGATTGGCCTTGGGGATGAAAAACGCCCAATAATTGATCATAGCGTCCGCCCTGGCCTAAAATACTGAGATTTTGCCGGTGATCACTAACCGCTTTAAAAACGATGCCGGTGTAGTAATCAAAGGTTTGAATCAGACTTAAATCGAGAATTAGGGGAAAAGGCCCAGAGCGATCAGCATTAAGCAGCTCTACTAGGGATTTAAGGTTATTAACGGCTTTTTGGGCCGATTCTTCCTGGGCTAATAGGGCCACTTGTGCGAGGACATCCTCGGGATTACCGCGCAGGTGAAATAATTGTCGGGCTTGCTGCCGGAGGGTTTCGTTGGGATAGGGAAGATTTTCGAGGCTAACGTAGTCGAGGAGGGCTAAACAGCGTTTCACCTGTTCGCGTAAGGGACCCGGAAAAGGAGAAAGTAGCGAACGAGTCAAACCCGCTTCTCCTAAAATAATCTGCCAGTTAGGGACGGCCAAACTATCGAAACAGTCAGCCAGGAGCAGTAAAATCTCGGCATCAGCTAGTAAACCGCCAGAAAAGAGCAGTTCTACCCCCGCTTGATAGAATTCCACTTGACGACCGTGATAACTGGCGCTAGGGCGACGAAAAACGTTAGCCCGATAACAGAGACGTTGGGGATAGGACTCCCCACTCATGCGGGTGACGGCACTACGCGCAATGGAAGCGGTTAATTCAGGGCGTAATCCCGATAGTCCTTGACTATCCCCGTGCAGTTGGATCACGGTGCTGGGATCGATCGTACCGCCTGCGGTGAGGGTATCGAGCCATTCAATGGTGGAGGTGACGATCCTTTGATAGCCCCAACGCTGAAAGACAGACTGAAGGCGATCATTAATCCAGCCTTTTTGGGTAACTTCTAGGGGTAATAAATCCCTTGTCCCCGCCGGGGGTTGATGAATCATGGGAGTTTGCTAATCAAAATCGGTGGCACTGGTAGTCCTATTTATTCTTTTTACCACCAAATCGAGACCAAAAACCGCCCTTGCGCTCTCCTTCCTCTTTTTGTCCTTTCTGGTCTTGCACTTCAATATTAGAATTAACTACTTTATCTAGTTCCCGTTTGCACCTAATCACCGTCGCATCTTGGGGGCTGGCTTTCCAAGCCCGATTGATATGAACCCGGGCCATGGACAGTTGATTTTGTCGCAGGTAGGCTAAACCGATCAGGGCGTGACAGATGCCATTATCCGGTTCTTGCCGCAGGGCATCGCGCAATTCTCGTAAAGCTTGGGCGGGGTTATTTTCGTCAAGAGAGGCTTGGGCGCGGCGAATATAGGCTTCTAGGGGCGATTCGTTGCTTTTAGTCTGGACTGCCGTGGTGAAAGCTGGTCTAACTAACTCGGACTGGTTAGTATTGCCCTGGGAGATAAAGACTTTCGGGGTGGTTTTCCTGTTGCCCTGACCTTCGGTTAAGATCAGATAAACCAGATTGAGTTCACTGAGTTGGCCGATTTTCTGATAGGTATTTTCCAGGGCAGTATATTGATCGATCGCCAAAGATTGCAGGATTTTTTGATAGGCTAATTCATAGTTAGCGCTAGATTGGGCTAGTTTTCTAGCTGGTTCGCTACTGATGGTGATTTTGCTCAAATCTCTCCCCATTGCCTTGCCCATTTGTGCTAAAACCAGCCGAAATTCTTCGCGAGATAGGTCGCGGCCCAGATGTTCGTAGGCGGGGTTAACTAATTTTGAAAGTAACTGATGAGCCTGTTCCTTTTCATCGGGGGTGTGAGTGCGACAGGTATCAGGATGGAGTTTATAGGCAATTTTTAAGTAACGCTCGCGAATCTCCTCCTGTTCGGCATCGATCGAGACTCCTAAAATAGCGAAGTGATCCATTAAATCATATTGAAATAATCCTTGGTAAATTGGAAAAGTCATAGAAAGTATCCTGCTCTAATTAAAATAATAATCGCAGTAAATATTAAAAGGATTCAAACTGAAACCTCCAAGAGGCCGCTTTTTGCAGAGCTTGGCTTAAGGGGGTGTGAATCTGTCCGTTAGTAGCCAGGATTCGCCCCGTTTCTATCAGAAAAGGACTCTCATCGTAGGCGCTAATTTTACCCCCAGCTTCTTCGATCAGAATAACTCCTGCGGCCAGATCCCAGGGATTAATCCCTCGTTCCCAATAACCATCTAAGCGCCCACAGGCCACATCGGTTAAGTCTTTGGCAGCGGAACCGCTGCGGCGTACCCCTTGGGTCAGATGGGTCAGATAACAGAATTCGGCATAA
>NZ_JASJFG010000153.1:0-1512 GCF_030065375.1 Microcystis sp. M49636_WE2
GCATACCGGCCCGCGTCATCTTCGTTAAGCGTTGGTGACGGGCGAAAATTGCCGCTAATCCCTCCCTTCTCATCATTTGCAGAGAAGCTTGTAAACCGTACATCAGGTTAACTGGAGGGGTAAAGGGGGAACTATCCTCATCGGTGGCTTTTTTGTATTTGCCCAAATCTAGATAAAAACGGGGCAGTTTGGCGGTTTCGTAGGCTTTCCAAGCTTTTTGACTTACGGAAACAAAACCTAAACCGGGAGGAATCATATAACCTTTCTGGGAACCAGAACCGACCACATCTAAACCCCATTCATCGATGGGAATATGATAAGCTCCTAAACTGGTGACAGCATCGACGATGATTAAAGCTTCCCCGTGGTCTTTTACCGCTTTGTTAATGCTTTCCAAGTCATTGAGAACCCCGGTGGAAGTTTCCGAATGGGTGATAATTACCGCTTTGATGGCTTTTTCCTTGTCTTCGGTCAGTTTAGCAGTGAATGCCTCTGGATCTAGGGGTTTACCCCATTCTGCCTTAATGATATCCACATTTAAGCCGTAGGCTTTCGCCACTTTCGCCCAACGTTCCCCAAATTTACCATTATCCCCCACCAAAACTCGATCGCCGGGGCTGAGAAAATTAATAATTCCCGCTTCCATGACACCGGTTCCCGAAGCGGTTAACATTAAGACATCGCCACTGGTTTGATGCAACCATTTGAGATTTTCGGTTAATTCGGCGATTACCTTGCTAAAAGCACCCGTCCGATGACCGATGGGTGCTTTAGCCATAGCCAATAATACCGCTTCCGGCACTGGTGTGGGGCCGGGAATCATCAACATATTTTTATTTTCCATGGTTCGTCCTCTCTCGTTGGGCCATATTTAACAAAGATAAAAAACCAAATCTCGATCGCATCAATTCTGAGGGGATGATTTAAGATTCGGCAAACTCTGATTATATCCCGGCAGATAGCCTTGTCAGTTATCAGTGATCAGTAGTCGGGAATCAGGATTCAGGAGATAGGGTGATAGGGAATTGGGGTGATAGGGTGATGAGACAGCTTCCCCATCTCCCCAATTCCCCACTTCATAATTCATAATTTATAATTCATAATTCCCTCTCCCCACTTCCTAACTCCTATTCCCGATTTTCAAAGAGTTTCTGGATACCTGCGGCAGGATCGGGCAGTTTTACCAAAGATTCGCCGATTAGAACTGCATTTGCTCCCGCTTGTTTCACTTTCGCCAGATCTGTTGCTGTGTGTAATCCCGATTCGCTGACGATCAGAATACCTTTTTCTCGCACCTTTTCGCCCCTGGCTTCTAGTAATTGGCGAGTATTGTCTAAATCGACTTTAAATGTCTCTAAATTGCGGTTATTAATGCCGATTAGTTCGATTCCCTCAATGGCTAACACTCGATCGAATTCGGCCAGACTATGCACCTCTACCAAAGCTGTCATCCCTAAACCCTTGACAATTTTGACAAAATATGCTAGGTCTTGATCGCTTAAAATAGCGGCA
>NZ_JASJFG010000692.1:0-2044 GCF_030065375.1 Microcystis sp. M49636_WE2
CTTTTTTACTAAAGGCAAACCCACTGAAAAAATCTGGTATTATGACCTGTCCGATGTCAAAGTTACCAAGCGCAAACCCCTGATGATGAATCACTTTCAGGAGTTTCTAGAACTATTACCCAACCGAGAAGATAGTGAGAGAAGTTGGACAGTCACCCGTGAAGAAATCGAAGCCAAAAACTTTGACCTCAAAGCTGTCAATCTTAACACCAAAGTAGATGAAGATAAAAGCACCGCCAAGGAATTGCTAGATTTTATTGAGGAGAAAGGTAAAGAAGTTGCTCTAACTCTATCAGTGCTGAGAAAGTGGGAGCGGTGAAAGTCACTTACAGCCCTTATCCTCAAGGTGAAGTATAACCTAATTTAGTAGAACTCTTGCATAATTTTTTGATGGTAAGTACCTAAGCAAAATTAATTACACATATCTAACCACCTCTTGCCTCCTGCCTTTTGCCTTTTGCCTATCTTCACTAGGAAATTAATTTTGCACGACTACTTATCATACTTGAAAATCCCAATTAGTAGCTGCTCAAAATACCGGGGAAATTATCTGTGTCTTTTGTGGGAAAGGCAGCGGTCATGATTTTAGTTTATTTAATTCCTAGAGGAGTAATTTCGGGGCTGTCAACCAGAATAACTCACACTTGCCTAGGGGATTTTGTTGATTGGGAACCTCTAGACCAATTATTCCCGCTTTTTTGACCGATAATTTTCCTTGAAACTTGCCCCAAACTAGCATTTCCGTCCAATAGCCTAAATCCGGTTCGTGGCCCACCAGTGCGAGCGCGTTTTCCTCTCGCTGATAGTCCGACTTTTGCCACCATTGCACCCAATCTTGAATATTGCCGTTGGGTGATAGGGGATTAAATTGCTCAATTTTACGGCTTAAACCCGCTTTTTGCAAAATTTCGGCGGTTTGCACCGCACGCACCAGGGGAGAAGTCAGAATTAGGTCAAATTTCACCCCCAACTGTCCTAATCTTTGGGCAACTTTAGCAGTTTTGGCCCTACCTTCCTCGGTTAAAGGACGTTCCCTATCGTTGAGATAATCCCCCGATTGTCCTGCTAATCCATGACGCACAAAATAAAGTTTCATATCAGTGTCGGGTCGGTCTTGGCGATGATAATAAATAGCTGAGATCTAATAGCTAGGTGCGAATTACCTTTTCATCAGGGTTAACTAGATGGGAAAGTTTCTGTTTAATTTGGGTGTCATACAGTTCCCACTTAAGTTTTGCGTATTCGGCATTATTATTAAAACCACCGAGAAAACCGATAGGAATTTCAAAACCTCCGGCCATATAACGACCACCACCAAAAAAGCGACCTTGGTTATCCTGTCCGAAAGCTTCCTTGAGAAATTCATCGGGATCTAGGGTAATTTTACTGGTACGCATAGAACCGATGACTAACTCGATATCCTCATCTTCATCGTGAACGATACCATAAACTAAAGCCGTGTGAACATTTTCTTCTGTCACCAAAAAATCGGCAGCCTGGGGAATCGCATCTCGGTCATCATAACGCAAATAACCGACCCCGGCGATCGAATAATTATTTTTAATAATACGGTTTTTTAAGGCCCGTTCGATCACATCCATCACCCGTCGGGATCTGGCCGATTGCAGGACAGCGTTTAATAATTGAGCATCGTAGAAACGACTGAGATAACCAGCAGCAATAAATTCACACTCTTGCGCTTGCATTAAATTATTCGTATCCGATCGCAATCCGTGCATCAAAGCTGTGGCACACTTAACATGGACGGTATCGCTACTATTAAAATTCAGTAACCCTTTTTGGATATATTGGGTTAATATCGTCGCTGTTGCCCGGATTTGGGGACGAATATCGACAAATTCCGCCTCTAGCTCCCCTTGGCGAGTATGATGATCAATCACGGCAATAATGGGAATTTTTGCCTGTTTAACCAGAGTGGTTAACTGACTATTGGTTCCCTGACCATCGACAAAAACACAACCCTGATAAACCGAAAGATCTCTATCCTTGAGGGTATGGACTCCCCAACGTTTAGCCGGTAAAC
>NZ_JASJFG010001069.1:0-2602 GCF_030065375.1 Microcystis sp. M49636_WE2
ATGGTGAGGAACCCAATATCCTGCAAGCTAATCAGGAATTGATTGACCCCGAATTTTTGCAGATGATGGAAAACTATGCAACAGGGTTAGAATAATAAGGATACAATAACCATGCAGATTGATTTAACACAACACTTTGGGCAATATCTCAACCCTCAAGCGAGAAATATAGAAGAATATGAGGCGTTTTTAACTGTTGGGGACATTGACAACAGGCTAAGGTGTTGTTAGTATATCCAACATGAAGGCTACCGCGCTCATTCGTCGTCGCGTCATCTTGGCCCCAGACGCATTCGCAGAAGTCACTGTCTGGCGTGTTCCCCAACCAGTTCTGCCATCGGAGCATCCTTACAAATATCGTCTCGCTTACATAGTCAACGGCAAATGTGTGTTGCGATATGATAACGAACGCGGTAAAGGCGATCACCGTCATTTCGATGGTGTGGAGTCTCTTTATGCTTTCTCTTCGCCAGACCAATTGATGGCCGACTTCAACTCTGACATTTTGAGGTGGAATTATGAACACGGTCGTTCTTGAAGTTCGCTCCTTGACTGACACCCTTGCCGATGCCGTTCAAGCGATGAAAACTGGTCGAGCAGAAAAAGAAGTTCGTATCAGTTTTGCTACCCCCGAACTTCTCTGGAAAGTTCTGACTGCCAAGCGGTGGGAACTCCTCAAAGCTATGTGCGGTGCTGGCCCCATTTCTATCCGTGAGGCGGCGAGGCGAGTCCATCGGGATGTTAAAGCAGTACATGGAGATATTACGGCACTTTTAAATGTCGGTATTCTGAGCCGTGTAGCAGATGGGAGCGTAGAGTTCCCGTTTGAAGCGATCAAGGTTGAATTCATGTTGCAAGCCGTTTGATCGCCGGATTAGTAGCGATCGCGAATAAAGAGGACACATGAACCAAAAGTATTATCATTCTCAAAGGTAAGTAGGGAGGCGTTAAAAGTTGTCAGACACCCCCCTTATCAAGGGGGGATTAAGGGGGGCAGGGGGGATCGAACCTAAAATCCATTTTTAATTTAATTATAACCAGCTATAAAATAGTGATAGTCGTGCCTATATTCCGATAATTATTAGGAGAATCATCAGATGTCAGTTACTATTGAACAAGATATTAAAGAAGTTTTAGGTGAAATTAATCAGAAACTAGAAAATATTAATAGTCGCCTCACTAATTTAGAGGTTGGACAAGCTAGATTAGAAGAAAAGGTCGATGCTTTAGACAAGGATATTGAGAGGGTGAAAGAAGATACCAAAGAATTGAAAGGCTCTCAAAAGGCCCAGATTTGGACGTTAATCGGAATTTTGGGAACGGCTTTACTAGGAACGGTCATTCGCTACATTATTATTCCTTTTCCTCCTCAATCGTAAATATAATTATAACAATCACAGTACAGACAATGAATGAACAACGCGCCCAAGCATATATTAATTTAATTGAACAGTTGCTCGCTTGTGCCAATGGTGAGGAAGCCAACATCCTGCAAGCTAATCAGGAATTGATTGATCCCGAATTTTTGCAGGTGATGGAAAACTATACAACAAGGTTAGAAGAACAAGGAAATAATAATCCTGTTGCTTGGTTACGGAACATAGCGCAATAGTTGGGGCAGTTTCTCAACCCTCAAGCGAGAAGTATAGAGGAATATCAGGGGTTTTTATTAGAAGTATTACAAGCAAAAGCAGAGATTAATGATGGCCGTGCTATAATAACTGACAACGATTATTATTATAAAAATATGCAGTATAAAGTCAGTCTTAAGAAAACAGAAGAAGGATATGCTGTTTGGTGTCCCGGTTTACCAGGCTGTGCTTCTCAAGGTACAACAAAAGAAGAAGCTCTCAATAATATTCAAGATGCTATTGTGTCTTATTTAGAAGTTGCCGAGGAATTGAATCAAGGTGTAGAATCTTGTTATGTGGAAGTTGAATTAAATCATGCCTAGTCTTCCCGGAATTAATCATCAACGAGCCATTAAAGCCTTTGAAAAAGCAGGATTTAGGATTGTTCGACAGGGTAAACATATTACAATGACTGATGGAGAGCATATCTTAACAATTCCCAGAGCTAATCCAATTAATGCTTATACAATGGGAACAATTATTAAAGGTGCCGGAATGTCTATTGAAGAATTTAAAAAACTTTTGTAAAAGCATCGGATTAAGGTTATGGACGAAAAACGCCCCCAAGCATATATTAATTTAATTGAACAGTTGCTCATTTGTGCTGATGATGAGGAGCGAACTAATATTCTGCAAGCTAATATGGAATTGATTGACCCTCAATTTTTGCAGATGATGGAAAACTATGCAACAGGGTTAGAATAATAACAGCAATTCTCATTTTAAGGTTTCATGACATTAAAACCCCTGCACCTAGAGGGGTTAATAATTCTTAACGAATCTCTAGATCGCTGAAACAACGCAAAATCGTTTCAAAATGAGAATTGCTGGAATAATAAGGATACAATAATAACCATGCAGATTGATTTAACACAAAACTTTGGGCAATATCTCAATCCTCAAGCGAGAAATATAGAAGAATATGAGGTGTTTTTAACTGTTGGGGACATTGACAATAGGCTAAGGTGTTG
>NZ_JASJFG010000682.1:0-1900 GCF_030065375.1 Microcystis sp. M49636_WE2
ATACTTCCATCCTTTTTTGCCAATCAGAATCAGATTATGGTCTAATTTATACCTGTCCTTGAGATAGTTAAAAGCACTGATAAGATTAATAATATTTTTTCGTGGTTCTAGGGTACTAACAAAGAGTAAATAGGGTTTAGTGATGGTTAGAGATGAGGGATAATTGGGGAGAGAAGAATAACGACTTGCGAGGGGAGTAACAAAAATTTTCTCTGGGGTTACATCTAAATATTCAATAATATCTCGTTTGGTACTTTCGGAGTTAGCAATAACTAAATCTGTCCATTTTAGACATTGTTTAATCCGTTGGCTGTAGGTTTTGACAATCCCCGTGACAAACTGAGGATATTTAATAAAAGTAACATCATGAATAGTCATAACTTGACGACTCTGACGACAAGGATACACCACATGATCCAATCCGTGGAGAATATCGGGAGAATCAAGAAAGTTTTCTAGATAGGGAATTAGAGGATTAGGAAATCGGGTTAAGATATTGCTAAGACTGACGGGAATTGGTAAACATTTAACCTCTGGATAGGATTGCAGTTTTTCGGGAATAGAAAGATTACCCCGCAGCCAGTTTTTTACCGATGGTTGAAAACAGAGGGACAGGGAAAAGTTTTCTTGGTTTTGTAATTTAGCTAATTCGGCAATCAGGTGATAAGCATATAATCCAATTCCACTAGGATTTTGTCTTATCGGTGTACCATCAACTAAAATTTTAAGCATTTGTGGTTAGATGAGATTGACGGGATAGATATTTTTAAAATTACAGATTCAATTGTCAATTTTGCTCGCTTAGGACAAGATTAAAATCGGCAATAAACTCCACCCTAATAGTTAATCTTACCCTATAACGTCCCTGAATAGCAGCCTTTTTTGGCTAGGTTACAGCCAATACTTAATTTATCGGGCAATTTTTTCGATTATTGTCCCCTCACCTACCCTACTACTATGATTGTCAACGGGTACTTATAAGCTAAGACCTATTTTAATCGCCTATCCTTAAATTAGCTGCATCTCCTTGACGAGAAACGCTGTAATTAGTTATAATTACGGAAGAATAGCTTCCCCGTACTTGTGGTGAGCGGAGATTTCTGAAAAGTTATCTCAGGGATGGCTTAGTCCCCTACAGAACAACCAACATCGGGTAATGCCGAAAAATCTTGATTAACTAATGTTTTCACTATGTTTAATCCCTTAGTATCTTTTAAATCCCTAGAAGGCCATGAAGGTGAGGTTAAATGTCTAACTTTTTCCCAAGATGGTAAATTTTTAGCTAGTGGAGATAACGAGTTAACTGTTATTGTTTGGGATTGGCAAAAAAATCAAAAATTTATTTTACAAGGACATGAAAAAGCCGGTTGGTGGGATCAGGGAGTTAACTCTGTTGCTTTTAGTCCCTGTCAAGGATATTTGGTTAGTGGAGGAGATGATCAAACCCTAAGAATTTGGTCACTGGAAACTAAAAAATTAATCTCTACCTTAACGGGACACCAAGATAAAGTTACAGCAGTAGCTGTTCATCCCGATAAGGAAATTATTGCTAGTGGTAGTGAAGATAAAACGGTGAAAATATGGTCAGTAAAAACCGGAGAAACTCTGTCCACATTACAAGGTCATAGCGATAAAGTCCTAACAGTTAAATTTAGTCAAAATGGTCAACTTTTAGCCAGTGGTGGCGGCGAAAATGACAAAACGGTAATTATTTGGAATCTGGGAGAAAAGAGCAGTATTACCTTAAAAGGTCATTCCGATTGGTTTGGAGGTATTTTATCGGTAGATTTCGGCAGTAATAACAAATTTTTAGCCAGTGGCAGCAAAGACAAAACTATTAAAATCTGGGATATTAAAAGAGGGACAGAGGTAAAAACTCTCAGCGAACATAGTGATCATA
>NZ_JASJFG010000434.1:0-1704 GCF_030065375.1 Microcystis sp. M49636_WE2
ATTCCCAAAATAAGAGAGCCAAATAATCTTGATTAAGGTCTCTGGTCTTGATTTTGGGGATAACTGGGGAATAGATCTCTGGGGAAATCCTCGGCACTTAAACAGGTTTGTAAAGCTTGGGAGGGATTATTTTTGTCCACACCACGACTGACAGCGATAACGCACTCGGAAAAGCGACCGGGTAATAAACTTTGACGACAGGAATCTAAAACCTGTTTAGAAATCCCTAATTTATCGGGTTCCTTGGCTGTTTCTGTTTCCGTTTGTTTGAGGGAATTAGCGGCAAATAAGGGGGCAGCGCGATGGATATCGACCACACAGTGACCTAGGTCGATGGGACGACGCACTTGAAAACAAGCTTGCAGAGCCAGATTACCATCGATCGGGGTTTTGGATTTAATCATTACCACACAGCGGGATAATTCTTTAGGAATTAATGCTTCTGAACAAGCGGTGGCGGCATCTTGGGGACTGACTCCCGTGCGGACAATCTGACTGATACAGGCACTAAATTGATTATTATTGCCAAATGCGATCGCTGTTCGGTTCATTTCTACTAAGCCAAGGGAAATAGTAGCGATCGCGCTCCAACTAGCAATTTTTTTAATATGGTTTTTCATTGTTTGCTCACACCCAAGATTTTAAGGCTAACTGGCCTTGATCTTAACAGATTCACGGGGAACAGGAAACAGGGAGATGGGGGAATGGGGAGATGGGGGAATGGAGAGAGGGAATTATAAATTATGAATTATGAATTATGAAGTGGGGAGATGGGGGAATGGGGAGATGGGGAGATGGGGGAATTTGACTAATACCCCAAAACCCTAACACCCTAACACCCCAAAACCCAAGGGCTAAAATTAGTATTCTGGTACAGTGGAATCGACTTCGCGACTCCAGGCGCTGATACCACCTTTGACGTTAATTCCTTCGATACCTGCCTCTTTGAGGATAGCGAGGGCTTTAGCGGAACGTCCCCCCATCTTACAATGGGCGATAAGACGATAACCGTTGACTAATTCCTTAATTTTGGGAATTGCCGAACCATTTTCGATATCGGGTAGGGGAATTAATACCGAGTTGGGGATCTTAGCGATTTGGTACTCGTTGGGATTACGCACATCGATGAGAACGTAATCATTAGCATTGCTGTCAAGTAGGGTTTTTAACTCCACTACGGTCATTTCTGTCATTTTTTGCTGTTCTGCTGCTTCTTGTGCCTTCGCTTGCGGAATACCGCAGAATTGTTCGTAATCAATTAGTTTTTCAATAACGGGACGGATGGGATTCGGACGCAATTTTAACTCGCGGAATTTCATTTCCCAAGCATTGTAAAGCAGTAAACGACCACTGAGGGTATCCGGTGCGCCGAGGATAATTTTAATGGCTTCTGTGGCTTGAATTGTGCCGATTACTCCGGGTAAAACCCCTAAAACGCCGCCTTCGGCACAGGAGGGAACCATCCCCGGTGGTGGCGGTTCGGGATAGAGATCGCGGTAGTTGGGACCACCTTGGTAGTTAAAAACGGTTGCTTGTCCTTCAAAGCGGAAAATTGAGCCGTAGACGTTGGGTTTGTCGAGAAGAACACAAGCATCATTAGTCAGATAACGGGTGGGGAAATTATCCGTCCCGTCGATGACTACATCATAGGGGGCTAAAATGTCAAGGGCATTTTCGGAACTTATGCGGGTTTCGTACAAATCC
>NZ_JASJFG010000513.1:0-1762 GCF_030065375.1 Microcystis sp. M49636_WE2
GAGAAATTTTTGAGACAGTTCAGGGTTTTAAAGCGGCTTTTGGTCGAGCGGAAGAATTAGAAATTGAGGGTAAAAAAGTTAGAATTTTACTGTCTAAAAATCCCGTGGGTATGAATGAAACAATTCGCGCAGTGGCTGATATTTTACAGAAAGAAAAGTCTTCTACTACTCTCTTAGTTCTCAATGATCGCATCCCCGACGGGACGGATGTTTCTTGGATTTGGGATGTGGATACGGAAAAATTAACCCGTTTGGGAACAACTTTAGTAGTAACAGGCGATCGACTTTATGACATGGCTTTACGCTTACAATATAGTCAAGATAGTCTCGCTTATCCCGTTAATTTAATTGTTGAATCCGATCTAAAAAAAGCGCTCCAAATTGCCCTTAATAACACCAAAAATGAGGAAACTTTACATATTTTACCCACCTATTCTGCTATGTTAGAAGTACGAGAGATTCTCACGGGTCGAAAGATTTTGTAGAAATTAGAAAAGAGTGAAGATTAGTGTTAGGTGTTGGGGTGTTAGGGTGTTAGTTGAATTCCCCCATTTCCCCATTTGCCCATTCCCCCATTTCCCCATTTCCCCATTCCCTAATCCCCTAAAAAATTATGCAAGAACTAGAACTAAAAATCGGCTGGTTATATCCGACCTTAATGAGTACCTACGGCGATCGAGGTAATGTTATTACTATCCAAAGAAGATGTCAATGGCGTGATATTCCTGTGACAATTATTCCCCTAGATGCTCAAACAGAAGCCGATACATTTTATCAAGTAGATATAATTGTTGGGGGTGGAGCGCAGGATCGGCAACAGGAGATCGTTATGCGGGATTTACAGGGGAAAAAAGCGGCGGCGATGAAAGAACAATTATCGGCAGGAATACCGGGGGTTTTTACCTGTGGTTCCCCACAATTATTAGGACATTATTACGAACCAGCTTTCGGTCAAAGAATCGAAGGATTAGGATTATTAGACCTAGTAAGTAAACATCCCGGCCCCAATGCAAAACGCTGTATCGGTAACGTGGTTTTTGAAATTACGGCCTCTCCCTTAGCGGAGGAAATTAAAGCTATGACTGGGGAAAAACCGCTAGTAATTGGCTTTGAAAATCACGGGGGTCGTACCTATTTACAGACCGTTTCTCCCTTGGGAAAGGTGATTACTGGCTACGGAAATAACGGAGAGGACGGTTATGAAGGAGCATTTTACCACAATGCGATCGCTACCTATGCCCACGGTCCCTTACTACCCAAAAATCCCTTTTTAGCCGATTGGTTAATCCAAAAAGCTTTAGAACAAAAGTATCAAAAACCGATTTTTTTAACAAAACTTGATGATTCTCTGGCCCTGAAAGCACGATTTGCCATGTTTGAACGACTAGAACTAACCGGCGTGACCAATAAAGCCTAAACTGGTCATATACACTTATGGCAGGAGATAGTCAAACTAGCCATTAAGAATTTTAATTGTGGCAGCTTATGAAATTATGACTGGAAAAATTATCGATCGTCAAACGGCGGGGTTTCTCGTCCTCATCATCCCCCTAGCGGTGCTAATCATCCTTGTTTTTACCGCTTGGCCATTGATCCTACTTGTCTTCCTCTTAACTCTGGCAGTCAAGGTGTGGCAAGACTATCGCTGGTCAAAATTATCGACGGTGATTAACCCCTATTTCAATCAACTTTTACAGGACAATCAAGGTTGTCTCACCCCGATTGACCTATCGGCAAAAGCCAATCTCACGGCCAAATTAGC